>DASUAC010000033.1:0-8583 GCA_035763985.1 Jatrophihabitans sp.
GGCGATGCCCTCGGTAACCCCGAGCACCGGCGCGGTGACCAGCATGATCACCGACGTCCACTTCGGGGTGAAGAAGGGCGATCCGGGGTACTCGGTGGACAAGCTGTTCACCAAGGGCTACGCCGGTTCCGGCTCGACGTACAAGTACTTCACCGCGCTGACCGCGCTGAAGATCGGCGTGCCGACGAACTACACGCTGACCACCAACAACAACGAGTGGACCACCAAGAACTGCCCGGTGGACGACCAGACCGGCAAGCCGTACACCGTGCACAACGCCGGCAACTACAGCTCCACCATGCCGCTGGACCACGCGCTGCCGGCCTCGTCCAACACCTACTTCGTGGCGATGGAGGACCAGACCTTCAGCTGCGAGCTGGGCCCGATCGTGAACACCGCGCTCGGGCTGGGCATGAACCAGCTGAAGAACCACGTCTACGACAGCAACGGCAACGACACCGGCCGGACGCTCGCGCAGAACGTGGTGGACGGCCGGCAGGCCACCTTCACCCTCGGCCAGGACCCGACCTCGGTGCTGGAGCTGACCGGGGCGTTCTCCGCGGTGGCCAACGACGGGGTGTTCTGCCCACCGACGCCGATCCAGTCGGTGACCGACATCAACGGCAAGCCGGTGCCGTTCAAGCGGCCCGGTTGCAGCCGGCAGTTCGACCCGTACACCGCGCGGACGCTGGTCAACATCATGACCAACGACACGCACAGCGGGTACGGGACCGCCGACCGTTATTTCAGCGACTGGTACGCCAACGGCGGCAGCCTGGTCGCCGGCAAGACCGGCACCAACAACAGCACCAAGTACGACCCGACGACCGGCCGGAACGTCGACGACGAGGGCAACTCGGCGCTCTGGTTCGTCGGGCTCACGCCGAGCCTGGTCTCGGCCGCCGCGGTGGTCAATCCGACCCATCCGACCCAGCGGATCTCCAACGTGCCGGGCATCACCGCGAACAACGACGGCACCGACACCTTCGGTGCCACCGCCGCCCGGTTCTGGCTGATGGCCTACCAGCAGACGCTGCAGAGCCAGCAGTGGAGCTGGCCGACGGCCGATTCCGCCCCCGGCCAGCAGGTGCCCTCCGTGCAGAACATGGGCGCGGACGAGGCGACCAGCAAGCTCACCGAGGCCGGCTTCAAGGTGCGGATGCTGAGCACGCCGTGCGGCAGCCACGTCAAGCAGGGCGACGTCGCCTTCTACGGTCCGCACGTGGCCGAGCAGGGCGCCGTGATCACGTTGTGTCTGTCCTCCGGAGTCGCCCCGGTCGGTGACTACCAGTACCCCGGCGGCGGCAACGGGACCGGCGGCGGTGGCGGGACCGGTGGTGGCGGCGGGACCGGTGGTGCCGGTAGCCCGACACCGAGCGCCACGTCGCCCCAACCCAGTCCGAAGCCGACCAAGCCCAAGCCCAGCCCGAGCCCGACCAAGAAGCATCACTAGCCGAAACCGCCGGCCGGCCGGGTCCCTTCGTATCGGCTGAGAATGCCTCCCGGGGCTATCCGGATCGGCGACCGCTGCGCTGCGAACCCTCGACGCTGCGTACCCTCGAGGCTGCGCTGCGCACCCTCGACGCTGCGTACCCTAGAGCCTGCGCTGGGGTCTTCAGGGCTGGGTCGTCAGGCGGTCTTGACGGCTCCGCCGGACTGCCATTCGGCCCACGACACGTTCCAGTCGCCGTAGCCGCTGCCCAGCTGCATCGGCGCGCCGTTCGCGTTCGGGTAGGACACCACGTCGCCGATCCGCATCAGCCCGTACAACTGCTTGGCCGCGGTCGGGCTGAGGTTGGTGCACCCGTTCGACGTGCTGCGCTTGCCCAGGTTGGCGATGTTCCAGGGCGCGGAGTGCAGGTACTCGCCGCTGTAGGTGAGTCGCTGGGTCCACTGCACATGCGGGTCGTAATAGCCGGGGCCGCGCATCGGGATGTCCACGCCCTTCTCCATGATCACCTTGACGCCGCGCATGGTCCGGGTGTTCGGCGCGCCGAGGGACACCGGGTAGACGCCGATCTGCCGGCCGTCGGACTTGACGGTCATCCGCAGCGAGTGGGCGTCGACGGTGGCGAAGATGGCTGGACCGGTCCGGATGTCCAGGGTGAGGCTGTCGTCGAAGGCCAGCCCGGCCCCGGCGGACAGCCCCTGCACCGGCAGGTCGAGATGGATCTGGGCGTGCCCTGGCCAGTACGACTGTGGTCGGTAGTGCGCCTCGAGCGCGGCACCGGCGTGCGAGGTGTGCTCGAAGTACCAGGCGCCGGGTATCTGCTTGCCGTTCACGGTGACCTTGGTGGCCTGGGCGAACGCGGTGCCATCGGTGGGTGCAACGTTGAACCAGGCGATGATCGGCATGCCGACGCCGTACTCGTACCCGTCGCTCTCCAGCAACGAGACGTGCACCGGCCGGGCCGACGAGCTGGTCTGCGAACTGCTCGGCGAGGCGGTGCCGCTCGAGGAGCCGGCGCCGGACGCGGCAGCCGATCCGGCGGACGAGGAGTTCGACGCCGGAGCGGACGGAGCGGGCTGCGGGGCCTGCGTGCACGCGGTGATCAGGAACAGCAGGGGTACGACAAAAAACATGATCCGACGAAGCACCAGGCCACCGTACCCGAACCGGATGTGCGCTCCGGAACCCGAGAACGAGCTGTGGACGGCCGGTGCGACGTGTGGACGGCGACGGAAATCGGCAGCCCCGATCAGCCGGTCAGCTGCCGCCGTACCTCCTCGGAGACCCGCTTGCCGTCGGCCCGGCCGGCGATCTTCGGGGTGAGCGTCTTCATCACCAGGCCGAGCTGCTTCGGCCCGCCGGCACCGGTCTCGGCGATGGCGTCGGCGACCAGCGCGGCGAGCTCGGCGTCGTCCAGTTGGCTCGGCAGGTACCGGGTGAGCACGGTCTCCTCGTCCCGTTCCCGCTGGGCCTGCTCGGCGCGGCCGGCGGCGGCGAACGCCTCGGCGGCCTCCCGCCGCTTCTTGGCCTCCCGGTTGACCACCCGGAGCACCTCGTCGTCGCTGAGCTGACGGGCGCTGGAACCGGCCACCTCCTCGGTGGTGACCGCGGTCAGCAGCATCCGCAGGGTGGCGGTGGTCAGCTCGTCCCGGCCTTTCATCGCGGTCGTGAGGTCGGCGTGCAGCTGCTCCTTCAGGGTGGCCATGGGTTCCAGGTTAGTGGCCGTAGGGTAGTCAATATGGGGCGCGTCGTTCGTTCTGCCGCTGCCGTCGGTGTGCTCGGCGCAGCCGCGCTCGGCTACGGCGGCCTGGTCGAGCGGAACCTGTTCACGCTGCGCCGGTTCGCGGTGCCGGTGCTGGAGCCGGGCACGCCGGCCTTGCGGGTGCTGCACATCTCGGATCTGCACCTGACCAGCGCGCAGCGGCGCAAGCAGGCCTGGGTCTCCGACCTGGCCAGGCTGGCCCCGGATTTCGTGGTGAACACCGGCGACACCAGCTCCGATCCGGACGGCATCGAAGCCATCATGCGCGCGCTCGGGCCGCTGTTCGACTTCCCGGGTGCGTTCGTACCGGGCAACAACGACTACTACGTGCCGAAGCCGAAGAACCCGGCGCGGTACTTCCTGCCGGACCGGGTCGGCAATCTCGCCGGCCGCCGGCGGATGCCTTGGGACGAGCTGGCGTCCGCGATGGCCGGCCGCGGCTGGCTGGACCTGACCCACGTCAAGGCCTCGGTCAAGCTCGACGGGACGCCGGTCGCGCTGGCCGGCACCGACGACCCGCACCTGCGCCGGGCCCGGTACGCGCGGATCGCCGGGCCGGCCGAGCCGGACGCCGCGGTACGGATCGGCGTGATCCACTCCCCCGAGCCGGCCCTGCTGTCCTGCTTCGCCGCCGACGGCTACGACCTGGTGCTGGCCGGGCACACGCACGGCGGCCAGGTCCGGGTGCCGTTCGGGCCGGCCATCGTCACCAACTGCGGGATCGACGTGCACCGGGCCCGCTGGCTGCACCGGTGGGACCACCGGATGTGGTTCAACGTCTGCGCCGGGCTGGGCACCAACCCGTTCATGCCGATCCGGATCGGCTGCCGGCCGGAGGCGGTGCTGCTCACCCTGCTGCCGCGGGACGCCGTACGGGACTGAGCCCTGGCGGGGCTGAGCCGTCGGGTCCGGCAGCTCGGGCTGCGGTCAAACCGCTCGCAGCCGTCGGTTATGCTGGTGCGGTTGCCGGTTCACCCGGCATCGGGGTGTGGCGCAGCTTGGTAGCGCGCTTCGTTCGGGACGAAGAGGTCGCAGGTTCAAATCCTGTCACCCCGACCAGTTGCTTGCCGCGCTCGTTCAGTAGGTTCCGGAACGTCAGCTACCGCGGAGCCAGCACACAGAACTCGTGGCCGTCGGGGTCGGCCAGCACCACCCAGCTGACCTCGCCCTGACCGATGTCGATGTGCGTCGCGCCGAGCGAGAGCAGCCGGTCGACCTCGGCCTGCTGATCGCCGTCGACCGGCGCAAGGTCGAAGTGCAGCCGGTACTTCCCGGTCTTCGGCGGCAATGGCGGCCCACCCCAGCTGATCTTGGGTCCGCCGTGCGGTGACCGGATCGCGGTCTCCTGGTCCTGGTCCCAGACCAGCGGCCAGCCCAGCGCTTCGCTCCAGAAGTACCCGACCTGCTGCGAGCCGTCGCAGGCCAGCGCTCCGATGAATCCGCAGTCGGCGAGGAAGTTGTTGCCCGGCTCGATGACGCAGAACTCGTTGCCTTCCGGATCCGCGAGCACCACGTGCTCCTCCTCCGGCCGCTGTCCGATGTCGATGTGCCGGGCACCGAGTTCGATCGCCCTGGCCACCGTCTGCCGCTGATCCGCCAGCGACGTGCTGGTCAGGTCGAAGTGCAGCTGGTTCTGGCCGGTCTTCTGCTGCTCGCTGGGCAGAAACCGGAGCCGGAACCCGGTGTCGTCGCTCGGCAGCAGCACGACGGCGCCCTGCGCATCGTCGGCCAACTGCCAGCCCAGCACGCCCGCCCAGAAGCGCGCGAGCCGGTTCGGATCGTTCGCATCGAAGCACAACGCTACGAGCCGGCACGTCATCTCGCGCTGCACCTCCGATGAGCCAGCCCAGGGATCAGGCAACGTTAGGACGCCGAAACCGGGCAAGCAACGAAAAATGAGTCAGTGGGCGTGCGCGTGTTCCTCGCCGGGCCGGCTCATCCTGCGCAGCATGGCCGGGCCGCCGGTGCGCAGGAACCGGACGACGAGCAGCGCCGCCAGTACCAGGAAGACGATGTTGAGCACGGCGGTGTAGTTCCATTCGAAACCCGCGCTCAGCACGGTCGCATTGCGGTCGGTGGGTGTCAGCCGCAGCAGTGCGAACAGGCCTTCAACGGTGTAGCCGGCGGCGGCCATGGTGAGGAAGAAGCTGCCGAACAGGATCAGCATCATCCGGGTGCCGTAGTACTTCTGCTTGATCCGCAGCACCGGCAGCACGATCAGGTCGGCGAAGATGAACGACACCACGCCGCCGAAGGACAGGCCGCCGTTCCAGAGCACCGCCGCCAGCGGCACGTTGCCGACCGAGCAGACGAAGCCGAGGATGGCGATGACCGGACCGATCAACGGGCCGATGATCCAGGCCAGGGTGGGATGGTCGGTGAGGAACAGGGTCTGCCAGAAGTCCATCGGCACCCAGGCCTCCAACGCACCGGCGATGAGCAGGCCGAGCACGATGTCGGTCCAGACGCTGGCCCAATCCATCACGAAGAAGTGGCTGGTGGCGGTGTGGCCGTCCGGTGACCAGAGTTTGCGCCAGAGCGGGGCATCGCCGGCGACCGACATGTCGTCCATCGCGGCGTGCCCCTCCATTCGGCCCACCAGGCCTTGGTCGGCCTGCCGCCGGGCCTGTTCGATCCGGCGCTGATTGAGGATCCGGCGCAGCAGGATGGCCAGCAGGGCGATCATGATCGGGCCGCCGACGAACTCCGCCGCCGTGAATTCCCAGCCGAGGAAGAGGATCAGGATGATGCCGAGTTCGATGACCAGGTTGGTGCTGGCGATCTCGAAGGCCATCGCCGCGGTGAAGTTGCCGCCCTTGCGGAAGATCGACCGGGCCAGCGCCACCGCGGCGTAGGAGCAACTGGACGACGCGGCGCCGAGCAGGCTGGCTTTGGTTACCGTCCTTGCCGAATCGTCCGGCAGCAGTCGGCTCATCTGCCGATGCGAGACGACGGCCTGGATCGCACCGGACAGGAAGAAGCCGAGGATCAGCGGCCAGAGAATCTCCCAGCCCATCGCGGCCGCCGACCGTAGCGCATGCAATAGGGCGTGTACGAGTTCCATCCGAGTTGACTCCTATCGCCCCTCGACGTGCAGGGCTCCTAGCTATCTGCATACCCGCGGATCCCCGAACCGCAAAGGCCGGATACCGACCAAGGTCACGTACTGACCGGCACTTCGACTCATGCGCTCACCGCGCCGGTCGGAGCAAGGTGGACACAGAGCCGAGGAGGCGCGCCATGATGTGGGACTACGGCGAACACATGAGCGGCTGGGGCTGGGCACTCACCGGTTTCGGCATGCTGCTGTTCTGGGGATTGGTGATCACCGCCGTCATCGTGGCGGTTCAGTACTTCCGCAACCCGCCGCCGCGCCCGACGGACCAGGCCGAACCCAGCCCGGCGGACATCCTGGCTCGCCGGTTCGCCCGCGGCGAGATCAGCGAAGAGGAATTCCTGAACCGCACCAGGCTGCTACAGGAACGAGTGCCTCAGCAACACTGATCGGCCGCCGTCCCGCAGCAGGCCTCGCTGCCGGATTCGCCGGCGAAGGTCGGGCTGTCCGCCAGCACGGTGTAGACCTCCCAGCGTTCGCCGTTCGGAGCGTCCTCGACCCAGAACTTGTCCTGCTTGGCGTAGCAGCAGGTCGTACCGCGTTCCTCGGTGGCGGCCAGGCCGACGGCCGCCAGCCGAGCCTGCTCGGCCTCCACGATGCTGACGTCGGTGACCTCGACCCCGAGGTGGTTCAGGCTGCCGCCGCGTCCGGCGTTCTCGATCAGCACCAGTTTCAGCGGCGGTTCGGCGATGGCGAAGTTTGCATAACCGGGCCGGACCTTGGCCGGCTCGGTGTTGAACAGCTTGCGATAGAAGGAGATCGACTCCTCCAGGTGGTCGACGTTGAGGGCGAGCTGCACTCGGGACATACCGTGCCTCCAAGACTTCGATGCTTGTCTATATTTGCGGACCACCCCAGGTTGCCACGGAGATTGACAGCTGTCAATATTGACGTATGTCGAAGTCCACGACGCTGAGCCTGACGCCGGTGCAGGCCATCGCCTGCTGCTCGCCACTGGCCCGGGAACCGCTGAGCCAGGACGCGGCCGAGCGGATCGCCCCGCTGCTCAAGGCGCTGGCCGATCCGGTACGGCTGCGGTTGCTGTCGCTGGTGGCCTCGCACGAGAGCGGGGAGGCCTGCGTCTGCGACCTGAACGACGCCTTCGAGCTGTCGCAACCCACCATCAGCCATCATCTCAAGGTGCTGCACGAGGCCGGCCTGCTGGAACGGGACAAGCGCGGCGTCTGGGTGTATTACCGCGCCAGTGCCAGCGCACTGGCCGGCCTGGCCAGCCTGATCAGCGGCACCGCGCCGTGATCTCACTGGCCCGCCGCGCCCTGGCCGAGTTCGTCGGCACCGCCTTCCTGGTGGCGGCGGTCATCGGTTCCGGCATCGCCGCCGCCCGGCTGTCACCGCACGACATCGGTCTGCAACTCCTGGAGAATTCGATCATCACCGGTGGTGCGCTGATCGCACTGATCCTGGCGCTGCAGCCGGTGTCGGCTGCCTTCAACCCGGCGGTCACCGTGGTCGAGCGGGCACTGGGCGGGGTGACCACTCGCGAAGCGGGAGCACTCATCCTGGCCCAACTGGCCGGCGGCGTCGCCGGCGCGGCACTCGCCAACCTCATGTTCGGCCTGCCCGCGCTCAACCTCTCGACCCACCACCGGACCGGATCCGGCCTGTGGCTCGGCGAGGTGGTCGCCACCGCCGGACTGCTGATCGTCATCTTCGGCACCGCCCGCGCGGGACGTCCGGAATGGATCGCCTTCTCCGTCGGCGGCTACATCCTGGCGGCCTACTGGTTCACCAGTTCGACCTCGTTCGCCAACCCCGCCGTCACCGTGGCCCGGATGTTCTCCAACACCTTCGCCGGCATCGCACCGGCGTCCGTAGCCGGTTTCGTCCTTGCCCAAGCGGTCGGCACCGTTGTCGGCTACGCGCTGATCCGCGGCCTGTATCCCCGGCCGCGCGCCGTACCGCTGGCCGACCCGGACGCCGAGCCGGCCGGGGTCGACTCGACCAGCGCCGAGCCGACCGGGCAGGTACGACCGTGACCGGCCGTCCGCCGACCGTGCTCTTCGTCTGCGTGCACAACGCCGGCCGTTCCCAGATGGCCGCCGGCTGGCTCAGCCGGCTGGCCGGCGAGCGGATCGACGTCCGCTCGGCCGGCTCCGAACCGGCCGATCAGATCAATCCGATCGCGGTCGAGGCGATGCGCGAGGTCGGCATCGACATCGCTCGGGAGCAGCCCAAGCTGCTCACCGACGAGGCGGTGGTGCTGGCCGATGTGGTGGTCACGATGGGCTGCGGTGA
>DASUAC010000034.1:0-3870 GCA_035763985.1 Jatrophihabitans sp.
TTCAACAACGAGTTGTACGGACGTCCGACCTCGCTGCCCTGGAAGCTGCAGATCCATCAGATGGACGTGGTCACCGGCAAGTCCGGCGCGGTGATCGGCTACTTCCAGCCGACGTTCCTGTACGAGCTGCTCTGGGACCTGCTGGTCTTCGCGCTGCTGATCTGGGCCGACCGGCGCTTCCGGCTGGCCCGCGGCCAGGTGTTCCTGCTGTACGTGCTCGGCTACACCGCCGGGCGGTTCTGGGTGGAGTCGCTGCGCAGCGACACCGCGAACCACGTGCTGGGCATGCGGGTGAACAGCTGGGTGTCGAGACTGGTGTTCGTGGCCGCGCTGGCGGCCTTCGTCCGCCAGCGCGGAAAACCCCGCAGCAGCGCGCAGGACGGCATCCGGCCCGAACCGCTGCCCGATGGCACGCCGATCGAGGACGACGCGGCCGCCGCCGAGGCCGGTCCGGCTGCCGAGGGTGATCCGGCTGCCGAGGGTGAACCGGCTGCCGAGGCCGACCCGGATCCGGCGCCGGCCCACCCGGATCCGGCGCCGGCCCATCGCGAAGTGGAGTGATCTGGTCGCCAGATCGCTAAATCCCACCACTCTCCTGGCACGGTGCGGACTAGCACGGTGCGACCAACCGGAGCGCCGGTCAGTCCGCCCGTAGCGCGGCCAGCACCGCGGCGTCGGTGGTCAGGTCGGCCGGGGTGTGCCCGTCCTCGTTCGCCGCGTCCCGGTCCGCGCCGGCCGCGCGCAGCGCCTTGATCGACTCCAGGTCGGCGTTGGCCGCCGCCTGGTGCAGTGCCGTCCAGCCGCCGGGTTGCCGGGCGTCCACCGGCGCGTCCGAGGCGATCAGCAGCCAGACCAGCTCGGCATGCCGGCCGGCGGTCGCGGCGTGCAGCGGCTGCACCGACATCGGGTTGCGGGACGGTTCGGCGACCGGCGCGTCGGCGTCCAGCAGCATCCGGGCGGCCTCGGCACGGCCGAAGTAGGCGGCCAGGTGCAGCGGCTGCCAGCCGTCCGGGCTCCATTCCTCGACCAGCCCGGCGTCGGACCGGATCAGCTCGGCCAGCCGCTCCGTGTCGTCGAAGGCGGCCGCCTCGAAGATCGAAAGCTCGCCGGCCCGGGCCGCCAGCTCGTCGGCGAGCATCGGATGCCCGGCGTACAGCGCGGTCAGCGCCGCGCTCGCGCCGTCCGGCCCGGTGAGCTCGACCAGCGTGGGGTCGGCGTCCAGCAGTCCCCGGACCTCGTCCACCCTGCCGGCCTGAACCGCGGCCACGAACCGTTCGGCATCGGTCACGTAGCCACTGTGCCAGATCGGGCGACCGCCGGCCCGGCGGCCAGAACGGCGTCGGCCCGGCAGCCACGACGGCGCGACGCGGCTGTGACGACGCCGCGGCTCGCCGGGCGGAATGATCGCCGGTAGCCTGTACCAGCAACGTGCGCAGGCCGACGCCGTCCCGCTCGCATGCTCCCGGTCCCACCGACGTGGCCGGCCAGCCTGACAGCCATGGGTAGGTGCGGCGCACCAGCCCCCGGGACGAGGGGAGCACGCATGCCTGGTTCCACGATGCCGTTCTCCGCAATGCCGGCCAAGCAGGGCCTCTACGATCCGGCGGCCGAGCACGACTCCTGTGGGGTGGCCTTCCTGGCCGACCTCACCGGACGATCCAGCCACCGACTGGTCCGCGACGCGCTGGTCGCACTGCGCAACATGGATCATCGCGGCGCGGCCGGCGCCGAGCCGTCCAGCGGCGACGGATCGGGTCTCACCGTGGCCATCCCGGACGCCTTCCTGCGCGCGGTGGCCGACTTCGAGCTGCCGCCGGCCGGCAGCTACGCAACCGGCATCGCGTTCCTGCCGGCCGAGCCGGCGGCCAGGCAGCGGGTGGCCGGCCTGGTCGCCGAGACCGCGGCCGAGGAAGGCCTGCAGGTGCTCGGCTGGCGCGAGGTGCCGACCGACGACACCGGCGTGGGCCCGACCGCGCGGTCGGTGATGCCCGCCTTCAGCCCGCTGTTCGTAGCGGCCCCAGACCCGGGCATAGCGGGGCGCGACCTGGACCGGCGGGCCTACGCGCTGCGCAAGATCGCCGAGCGGCGGGCCGCCGAGGCCGGCGACGAGCTGTACTTCCCGTCGCTGTCGGCCCGCACCCTGGTGTACAAGGGCATGCTCACCACCGGGCAACTGGCGGGCTTCTTCCCGGACCTGTCCGACGAGCGGTTCGCCACCGCAATCGCCTTGGTGCACAGCCGGTTCTCCACCAACACCTTCCCGTCCTGGCCGCTGGCCCAGCCGTTCCGGCTGATCGCGCACAACGGCGAGATCAACACCGTCGGCGGCAACCGGAACTGGATGTACAGCCGGCAGGCGCTGCTCGCCTCGGACCTGCTCGCCGAGGACGGCCGGGAGCTGTCCAGGCTGTTCCCGGTCTGCACGCCGGGGGCGTCGGACTCGGCCACCTTCGACGAGGTGCTCGAACTGCTGCACCTCGGCGGGCGCAGCCTGCCGCACGCGGTGCTGATGATGATCCCGGAGGCCTGGGAGAACGCGGCCCTGATGGATCAGGCGCGACGGGACTTCTACGCCTTCCACTCCACCCTGATGGAGCCCTGGGACGGGCCGGCCTGCATCACCTTCACCGACGGCACCGTGATCGGCGCGGTGCTGGACCGCAACGGCCTGCGGCCGGGCCGCTGGTGGCGTACCGCCGACGACCTGGTGATACTGGCCAGTGAGACCGGGGTGATCGACATCGACCCGGCCCGGGTGATCGCCAAGGGCCGGCTGCAGCCGGGCCGGATGTTCCTGGTCGACACCGCGGCCGGCGAGATCCGCGACGACGAGCAGATCAAGTCGGCACTGGCCGCCGAGCACCCGTACGGCGACTGGCTGCATGCCGGGCTGATGCACCTCGACACGCTGCCCGAACGGGAGCACGTGGTGCACCCGCACGAGTCGGTGCTGCGCCGGCAGCAGCTGTTCGGCTACACCGAGGAGGAGCTGCGGATCATCCTGCAGCCCATGGCGAAGGCCGGCGCCGAGCCGCTCGGCTCGATGGGCACCGACACCCCGCTGGCCGTGCTCAGCAAGCGTCCCCGGCTGCTCTTCGACTACTTCAGTGAGCTGTTCGCCCAGGTCACCAACCCGCCGCTGGACGCCATCCGGGAGGAGCTGGTCACCTCGCTGGCCGGCACCATCGGCCCGGAACAGAACCTGCTCTCGCCATCGCCCGCGTCCTGCCGGCAGATCGTGCTGCCCAACCCGGTGATCGACAACGACGACCTCGCCAAGATCTGGCACATCAACGCCGACGGCGACCTGCCCGGCTTCCGCTGCCAGCTCATCGACGGACGGTTCCGGGTGCACGGCGGCGGGGAGGCGCTGGCCGCCGCGCTCGAACGGGTGCGCCGGGAATGCTCGGCCGCGGTGGACGCCGGCGCGCGCATCCTGATCCTGTCCGACCGGGACTGCGACGCCGACCACGCGCCGATCCCGTCCCTGCTGCTCACCTCCGCCGTCCACCAGCACCTCGTCCGTACCGGCCAGCGCACCCAGGCCGGGCTGGTCGTCGAGACCGGCGAGGCGCGCGAGGTGCACCACGTCGCGCTGCTGATCGGCTACGGCGCCGCCGCGGTCAACCCGTACCTCGCGTTCGAGACCATCGACGACCTCGTCGCGAGCGGCGCGATCGACGGCGTCGACGCGAAGCAGGCGATCCGGAACTACGTCAAGGCGCTGAGCAAGGGCGTGCTGAAGGTGATGTCCAAGATGGGCATCTCGACTCTGCAGTCCTACACCGGCGCGCAGGTCTTCGAGGCGTTCGGGCTCGCCAAGTCGGTGGTGGACGAGTACTTCGGCGGCACGCCGTCGCGGCTCGGCGG
>DASUAC010000035.1:0-3158 GCA_035763985.1 Jatrophihabitans sp.
GTGCAGCGCGTCGATCAGGAAGCGGAAGTCGTCCGGGGTTCCGAGCCGCGCGGTCGGCGCGAAGTACGAGGTGTCCTGGTAGCCCCAGGACCCGCCGAACGGATGCTCGGCCACCGGCAGGAACTCGACATGGGTGAAGCCGGTCTGCCGGACGTAGCCGACCAGCTGCTCGGCCAACTCGAGGTAGCCCAGCCCGAGCCGCCAGGAGCCCAGGTGCACCTCGTAGATCGACATCGGCGCCGCATGCCAGGCCGTCTGCGCCCGCTCGGTCAGCCAGTCCGCGTCCTGCCACTCGTGCCGCGAGGTGAACACCACCGACGCGGTGGCCGGCGGCACCTCGGTGGCGAACGCGAGCGGATCGGCCTTCTCCCGCCACTGGCTGTCGGCGCCGAGGATCTGGAACTTGTACTTGGTGCCGTCGCCGACCTCGGGCACGAACAGCTCCCAGATGCCGCTCGAGCCGAGCGAGCGCATCGGGAACGCGGTGCCGGTCCAGAAGTCGAAGTCGCCGATCACCCGGACGCCGCGCGCGCTCGGCGCCCAGACGGCGAACGAGGTGCCGCTGACCGGTCCGGTCGGCGTGTCGTAGTTCCGGACGTGCGCGCCGAGCACCTGCCAGAGCTGTTCGTGCCGGCCCTCGCCGATCAGGTGCAGGTCCAGCTCGCCGAGCGTCGGCAGGTACCGGTACGGGTCGTCGGTGACGACGGTGTGCTCGCCGTAGCTGACCTCGAGCCGGTAGTCGGTCGGGTCGAGGTCCAGCACGTTGCCGAACACCCCGTTCGGGTGCAACCGCTCCAGCGGGTACCGCTCGGAGCCGATGAGCACGCTCACCGCGTCGGCGTCCGGCCGCAGCGTCCGGATCGCGGTGCGTCCCGGCTCGATCGGGTGCACACCGAGGATGGAGTGCGGCTGGGTGTGGTCGCCACCGACCAGGTGATCCAGTTCCGCGCGGGACGGATGCTGCTGCGTCGCCGTTCTGGTGGTCATCTTGCCTCCGGTCGTGCTGCCTTCCGCACCCTGTCCGGCGGTCGTACTACTCGCTGTGGCTCTTGTGGCGGCCTTGCGGGCGGTCTTCTTCGCCGGTGCGCCGGGTTCGGCTTGCTTCGCCGGGGTGCCGGGTTCGGCCTGGCCAGCGGCCTTCTTGGCCGGTTTCCCGGCGGCTGCCTTCGTCGGTTTCCCGGCCGGGGCCTTGCGGGCGGCCTTCTTCGCCGGCTTCTCGGCTGCGGCCTCGACCGGCGTGCCGGCTGCGGCCTCGACCGGCTTCTCGGGCTGTTCGGGGTGCTGTTCGGCCGGGCCGGTGGCCGGCCGCTCCTCGCCGGTCATGCCGGCTGCGCCAGCCGGTGCAGCGAGGCCAGCGGGATCGGCAGCCAATGCGGCCGGTTGCGGGCCTCGTAGACCGATTCGTAGACCGCCTTGTCGGCCTCGAACGCGCGCAGCAGCACGGCCGACTCGGCCGGGTCGGCGCCGCCGCCCTCGGCGTAGCCGGCGCAGAACGCCGACCGGTTCCGCTCGGCCCACTCGTTGGCCCGGAACTCCGACTGCGGGGTGCTGCCGACGTCGATCAGCTGATGCCGGGCGGCGTAGTCGAAGCTGCGCAGCATGCCGGCCACGTCCCGGATCGGCGAGTCCGCCGACTGCCGTTCGGTGATCGACTTGGCCGGCTCGCCCTCGAAGTCCAGCACCACCCAGCGATGGGAGGTACGCAGCACCTGGCCCAGATGCAGGTCGCCGTGCACCCGCTGGGCGGTGACCGGCCGCTGCAGGCCGGCGAAGTCGGTGTAGGCCTGCCGCAGCCCCGGCTCCACCTCGGCCAGTTCCGGCACCTCGACCAGCGCCGCGTCCAGCCGGGCGTTCATCGCGGCGGCCCGTTCGGCCAGTTCGGCCTTGCTGAGCAACGAGGTGTCGAACGCGGTGGCGAGATCGGCGTGCACCTCCGCGGTGGCCACGCCGAGCCGGTGCGCCTCGGCGGCGAAGTCACCGCCCGCCTCGTCGGCGTGCAGGTCGCCCTCGGCCATCAGATCCCGCACGCTGTTGGTGGCCAGCTGCCAGCCGTCGGTGGCGGTGGTCAGGAACTCCTGCAGCATGGCCAGGCTCCACTGCCCGCCGTCCAGCTCGGCGGTGGCGTAGCCGAGCAGCCGGGCGACGTGCCGGCTGCCCAGGGTGCCCAGCGCCGCATGGATCTCGATGTCCGGGTTCAGCCCCGGCTCCAGCCGGCGGAACACCTTCATGATCGCCGCGTCCCCGAACACCAGCGAGGTGTTGGACTGCTCGGCGGTCAGCGCCAGGCTCGGCTCGTGCACCGGAATCTCCTCCGGCTGCGCGGTGCGGACGAAGTTCACCCCGTCCACCTCGGCCTGTTCGGCGATGGCCTCCAGCCAGTGCCCGGTGACCTCCTTGTCGTGCAGCGCGTCGTACAGCGAGATCGGATTGCCGCCCTCGGCGTCGGCCACCGAGCCGACGAAGGCATGCGCCAGCTGCTCGGCCGCGTCGGCCCGCAGCACCACCGGCACCTGGTAGTGCTCCAGGGCGTCCGGGTACTGCACGTCGGCGATCCAGATCTGCACCGGGTGCGGTTTGTCGGCCAGGGTGGCCAGCAGCCGGGCGCTGACGGTGTACTGCCGGGACTTGCCGGCGAACCAGCGTTGCTGGCCCAGCCAGTCGCCGAACACCCTGGTGATATCGGATGGATCGACCCTCACGCGCTGCCTCCCTCCGTCGGCCCGGCCGGTGTGCCGGCCGGGCCCGGCGACTGCTCGGTGGCCTCCGGTGGCCTCTCGATCGGCGGCCGGGACGGTATCCGGGCCGCCTGCTCGGCATGGGCGACCTGCTGTTCCTCGGCCAGCCACTCCTCCTGGCTCCGCGGCTCGGTGCCCTCGCTGGCCGGCAATCCGGTGCCGCCCTTGACCTGGTGCGCCGGGATCCGCAGCCAGTAGAAGCCGTGGCCGGCCACCGTGAGCAGGTAGGGCAGCTCGCCGATCGCCGGGAACCGGCTGCCGCCGGTCATCTCGATCGGCTCGGCGCCCTCCCACGGCCGCAGGTCCAGCTCGACCGCCTGCGGGAACCGGGACAGGTTGTTCACGCACAGCACGATGTCGTCGCCGAAGGACCGGATGAACGACAGCACGCACGGGTTGGAGCCGCCCAGGTCGGTGAACGTG
>DASUAC010000036.1:0-8558 GCA_035763985.1 Jatrophihabitans sp.
GGGCAGCCGTCGACCAGCAGCGGCTCCAACCGGGCATGGTCGGCGAACCACTCGACATGCCGCAGGTGCGGCACGGCGGCTGCCACCGCGGCGTGCAGGGCGGGCGCGCAATGCCCGGACACCTCGCGGTTGTGCGCCAGCGCCAGGTCCGCGGCACGCAGCCAGCCGGTGTAGCCGCCGCACCTGGTGACGTCCAGCTGCAGGCAGTCCACCGCGGGCAGCAGCCGGGCTGCTTCGTACACATCGGCGATGTACTCGCCGGCCGCGACGTCGCAGCTCAGCCAGCCGCGCAGTTCGGTCAGGCCGGCCACGTCGTCGCTGGACACCGGCTCCTCGAACCAGATCACCCCGTACTCGTCGAGCAATTCGCCGACCCGGCGGGCCTGCCCGATCGAGTATCCGCCGTTGGCGTCGACCATCAGCTGCACGTCCGGGCCGGCCAGCTCGCGCAGCCGGCGCACCCGGCGCAGGTCCCGGTCGGTGTCGGTGCCCCAGTGCTCACCGATCTTGATCTTCATCGACCGGCAGCCGGCGGCCGACCAGCCGGCCACCTGCTCGGCAAGTTGCTCGTCGGTCAGGTTGGTGAATCCACCGGAGCCGTATACCGGAACCGCATCGCGGCAGCGGCCGAGCAGATCGACCAGCCGGACGTCCAGCAGCTGCGCCTTCAGATCCCACCAGGCGACGTCCAGCGCGCTGATCGCCTGCATGGCCAGCCCGCGGTTGCCGATGTTGCGTACCGCCCGGTGCATCGCCGACCAGCCGGCCGCCACGTCGAAGGCACTCCGATCCCGCACCACCTCGGCGAGTTGCTCGTCGATCAGCGCGCCGGCCGCTGCCGCGGAGTACGTCCAGCCGAGCCCGGTCCGGCCACCCGCGGTCAGCCTCACCGCGACCACGGTGGTGGCCTGCCAGCGGAACGTGCCGTCCTCCTCGGGCTGTTCGGTGGGGAACCGGAAGCACTCGGTCTCGACGCGCTCGATCGGAGCGCCCTGGACGGTCATCGCGCCGCCATCCGATCGGTCATTGCGCATCCATTCCGATCGGTCATTGCGCCCATCCGATCGGTCATCGCGCCTCCATCCGTCCCGTCGCGACGGTCATCGTGACTCCACCCGTTCGGCCAGCCCGCGCCGGCCCAGCCGGATCAACCGGTCCGCGGCCCGGGCGGCCAGCGCCATGATGGTCAACGCCGGATTGGCCGCGCCCTGGGTGGGCAGCGTGCTGCCGTCCACCACGTACAGGTTGGGCACCCCGAACACCCGGTGGTCGCGGTCGACCACGCCCTTCTCGGCCGACCCGGCCATCCGGGCGCCGCCGACCAGGTGGGCGTACCGGTCAATGGTGATGACCTCCTCGGCGCCGGCGGCCTTCAGGATCCGTTCCATCGACGCGGTGGCCGCCTTGGTCAGCGCCTTGTCGTTGTCGCACTGGCTGTAGGCGAAATGCGCCACCGGCAGGCCGTGCCGGTCCTTCTCGTCGGCCAGCGTCACCCGGTTCTCCGGCAGCGGCAGGTATTCGCACAGCGAGCCGAGCGTCGCCCAGTGCACGTAGTCGCGCATGTACTCCCGCAGCGGTTCACCCCAATGCCCTTGTGCGGAAACGTGTTCTGCCCAGGTGATCGGCAGCGGGCTGACCGTCTGGATGGACCAGCCGCGCCGGTAGTCCTGCCGCGGGTCGGTCTCGTAGAACTGCTCGCTGCTGACCTCCGGCGGCGGCGCCTTGTACATCCGGACCTCGCCGGCGAACCGGCCGGCCGTCTGCGGCGCGCCCTGCACCATCAGGTACCGCCCGACCTGGTCGTGCTCGTTGCCCAGGCCTTCCGGGTAGCGCGCGCTGGCCGAGAGCAACAGCAGCCGAGGGGTCTCGATCGAGTAGCCGGCCACCGCCACCGCGCGGGCCCGCTGGTAGTACTGCCGGCCGGCCCGGAAGTACTCCACCCCGGTGACCAGCCCGGACCGGTCGTCGACGACCACCCGGCTGACGTGGCTGTCCGGCCGGATCTCGGCGCCGTTGGCCAGCGCGTCCGGGATGTGGGTGATCAGCGGGCTGGCCTTGGCGTTGACCTTGCAGCCCTGCAGGCAGAAACCGCGATAGATGCAGTGCGGCCGGTTGCCGAACCGGCCGTTCGGGATCGCGACCGGGCCGACCCGGGCCTCGATGCCGACCTTGCGCGCGCCGCGCAGGAAGATCTCGCCGTTGCCGCTCACCGGGTGCGGTGAGTGCGGGTAGGAGTGCGGGTCCCCCCACGGCCAGTCCTGGCCGGCCACCGGCAGTTCGGCCTCTATCTGCTGGTAATACGGCCGCAGGTCGGCGTAGCTGATCGGCCAGTCCGCGCCCACCCCGTCCTGGCTGTAGGTGCGGAAGTCGGACGGATGGAACCGCGGCGTGTAGCCGGCGTAGTGCACCATCGAGCCGCCGACGCCGCGGCCGGAGTTGTTCGAGCCGAGCGGCACCGGGTTGCTGCCGCCGATCTGGCGCGGCTCGGTCCAGTACAGCGTGTGCGCGCCGCGCTCGTCGCTCACCCAGTCGGCATCCGGATCCCAGAACGGCCCGGCGTCCAGGCAGACCACCCGCCAGCCGGCCCGGGCCAGCCGCTGGGTCAGCACGCTGCCGCCGGCGCCGGCGCCGACCACCACCAGATCCACCTCGTCGCCGGGGGCGTAGCGGCGCATGTCGTTGCGCAGCCGGTGATCGGTCCGGCTGCCGTCGTTGGGAATCAGCCAGGCCGACCGGTTACGGGCCCGTACGTCGTCGGTCACCGGCTCAGTCCCCGAACTGCGCGTCGTGCTCGCGGCGGGCCCGTTCGACCCGTTCGGAGAACGTCACCGGGTCGGTCGCATGATGGTCGGCCACCTCCCACTTGTCCCGCGAATCGACGCCCGGATTGATATAGCCGCGGGGATAGGCCGGTCCGGGAAAGCCGATCTCGTTCCAGGCCCAGGGATGGGAGTAGAACGCGGTGCAGGCGTACCGGGTCCACAGGCTCCACACCCGCGAGGCCGGCCAGTCGTGCCAGTTCTTGCTGTCACCGGCCAGATCCTGCACCGACTGCAAGAGCGCGGCCTGCTCGCGGGAGATCAGCTCGGCGAAACCACGGTGATGTTTCTCGGTGGCGTCCGAATCCAGCGCGGCCAGCGTCTGCCGCCAGGCCTCGGCGTCCTCGGGCAGGTCGTCGTAGTGCCAGCCGTCGGTCTCACCGACCGCCAGCCGCTCGTCGATCAGCGCCAGCACCGGCACCCGCGGCTCGGCGTCCTGGGCCAGCAGCAGATCCAGCAGCGGAGCGGCGATGCCCACCTCGTGCGGGGTGAAGAAGGCCAGTTCGCCGGGCAGCGCCAACCGGCGCAGCACCATGCCGGCGGTCACGTCGTCCCACGCATCGACCTCGTTCAGTACGTCGAAGCCGGGAAATCTGCCTTTGTTCTGCGGGGTGATCGCCCGCTGGGACGGACTGCGGTACGGCATCAGGCATCACCCTGCGGCGGCTGCCCCTCGCGGCGTAGCACCGCCGCCAGCAGCCCCATGCCACCGACCACGGTGGCCAGCAGCGGGGCGAACACCGGCGGCCCGGACTCCAGGTTGTACCGGGTGATGCCGCCGGGCCGCTGCGCCACCCCGCGCAGGTGCAGGTAGGTGCCCTGCAAGCCGTTGGCCACGATGGCGGCCGAGGCGAGCGGCAGCACGGTACGCGCCGCCCGCCGGGAGAACACCGCGGCGACCCCGGCCGGCACCGCGGCCGGCAGCACCGCGATCGGCCACCACATCATCTTGTTGCCGAAGCTCGCCCCGTCGTGGGACAGGTAGATCTCGGCGGTGGTGATGCCGGCGCCGACCGCGGTCAGCCCGGCCAGGGTGCGCTCGAACCGCCCGGTCCGGACGTCGGTCAGCGCCCGGTCGAGAAGGCCCACCACGTCAGCTCTCGTCCTGCTCGGACTTGCCGCCGGGCAGGTACTGCTGGGCCTTCTGCTTGATGCCCTCCTTGACCACGCCCCAGGCGTCCTCGTCACCGTGCAGGATCGCAGTCGCGGTGGCCTTGGCCTGCTCGAAGGTGGTGTGCGGCGGGATCGGCGGCACGTTCGGATCGCAGCGCACGTCCAGCACGGTCGGCCGGTCGGCGGACAGCGCCTGCTCCCAGGCGGTGCCGAGTTGGTCGGCGGAGTCGATGTTCACCCCGCGCAGGCCGAGGCTGCGGGCGAAGGCGGCGTAGTCGACGTCCGGCAGCGACTGGGACTGGACGAACTTGGGCGAGCCCTCCATCGAGCGCATCTCCCAGGTGACCTGGTTGAGGTCGTTGTTGTGCAGCACCGCAACGATCAACCGGGGATCGGACCACTGCTGCCAGTAATGGGCCACGGTGATCAGCTCGGCCAGCCCGTTCATCTGCATCGCGCCGTCGCCGGTGAGCGCGATGGTGGGCCGGTCCGGGTGCGCCCACTTGGCGCCGATCGCGTACGGCACCCCCGGGCCCATGGTGGCCAGCGTGCCGGACAGCGAGCCGCGCACCTCGCCGTGGAACTTCAGGTGCCGGGCGTACCAGTTGGCCGCGCTGCCGGAGTCGGAGGCGATGATGGCGTTGGCGGGCAGCCGCTCGGACAGCTCGTGGAAGATGCGCATCGGGTTCACCGGCTCGGCGTCGGTGAGGGCCCGCCGGTTGGCGTCGGACCACCACTCGGCCACGTTGTGCTCGATCTCCTCGCGCCAGGACCGGTCGGTTTTGCGTTCCAGCAACGGGATGAGCGCGGTCAGGGTGGCCTTGGCGTCGCCGACCAGGTTCAGCTCGTACGGGTAGCGCATGCCGATCCACTTGCCGGACCGGTCGATCTGGATGGCCCGGGCCTGGTCCAGCTCGGGCAGGAACTGGGTGTACGGGAAGTTGGAGCCGATGGTCAGCAGGGTGTCGCAGTCCATCATCATCTTGTACGACGCGGTGGTGCCGAGCAGGCCGATCGAGCCGGTCACCCACGGCAGGTCGTCGGGCAGCACGTCCTTGCCCAGCAGGGCCTTGGCCGCGCCGGCGCCGAGCAGGTCGGCGACCTGGCCGATCTCCTCGGCGCAGCCGCGCGCTCCCTGGCCGACCAGCAGCGCCACCTTGCTGCCGGCGTTGAGGATCTCGGCGGCCTTGCGCACCCCCTCGGAGTCCGGGGCGGTGGTCGGCTCGGTCAGCCCGAGGCTGGACGGCACCTGCTTGAAGGCGTGCTTGGGTGCCTCGTACGGCAGCTCGAAGACGTCGGACGGGAAGATCAGGCAGGTGGGTGCCCGTTCGGTGAGCGCGATCCGGATCGCCCGGTCGATCAGGTTGGGCAGCTGCTCGGGCACCGTGCACATCTGCACGTACTCGCTGCAGACGTCCTTGAACAGGCTGAGCAGGTCGACCTCCTGCTGGTAGGAGCCGCCCATCGCCGACCGCTCGGTCTGGCCGACGATGGCCAGCACCGGCACGTGGTCCAGCTTGGCGTCGTACAGCCCGTTCAGCTGGTGGATCGCGCCGGGCCCGCTGGTCGCCGCGCAGACCCCGATGTGACCGGAGAACTTGGCGTAGCCGACCGCCTCGAACGCCGACATCTCCTCGTGCCGGGCCTGGACGAACTGCGGATCGTCGTTCGCCCGGCCCCAGGCGGCGAGCAAACCGTTGATGCCGTCGCCGGGATATCCGAAGACCTGTCCCACACCCCATTCCCGCAACCGGGAAAGCAGCACATCGGCAACAGTGTCAGCCATCGAGCCCCTCCTCCGCCTCGACCCTGCGATCTCCCGCTCGCTGCTGAACGACACGCTGGTGGGTTCTGAGATCACCGTACTGCGGCAGCCGCTCTTTTGCCTAAGGTTATAGTTTCCTAAGCAAAATATGAGACTGGGGCCACTGGCTGCCGGGCGGCGCGGGCCGGCGGACGTGGGCGGACCACCCGGCGAACTCCCGCACGGTCAGGTCGCGGGCCGGGGCCAGGGACGCCGGTCGCGGCGACCGGGCAACACCCCGGTGAAGACCACCTCGTCGGCGATGTCGCGCAGTTTTCGGTGCAGGTGCTGGCTGGCCACCCGCAAGGCGGTGAACGCCTCGTCGGAGTTGCAGCGATGGCGGGCCATCAGGATGCCCATGGCCGCGCCGATCTGGCGATTGGTGCCGAGGGCAACCCGCAGGTGACTGACGCGCTCGTGTTCGTGCAACGCGCTGACGGCCAGCCCGAGTGCGGCGGCACACAGACAGGCCGTCGAATGCTGCGCCGGCCCGAAGGTGGCCGGCCGCTCGGCGTACAGGCTCAGCGAGTGGGCGGTGCCGTCGCAGCAGTACACCGGCACGCTGAGCACCGACCGGATCGGCAGCGGACGCCCGAGCCCGGCCAGTGCCGGCCAGCGCGGGTCATCGGCCAGGTCGTCCACCCGGAGCAGTTCGGTCGCGCCGAGCGAATCCAGGCACGGTCCTTCATTCACCTTGATCTGCAGCTGATCCAGATCCGCGGCAAGTTGCTCGGTGGCGGCGAAGGTGGCCGGTGGTTTCTGCCGGGTCGGCCGGCTGACCACCGATGCGCACCGGGCCTGCGGCATCGCCTCCACGATCGCGCCGAGCAGTGGGGCGATCGCCTGCGGACCGGGCATCTCGGTGCCACCGGCCAGATTGCCGATGACCTCGGCGATGCCGACGGCAAGTTCGAAATGGGTATCCGCAGCACCGTCCTGCTGGGTGGTGGGTACCTGCAGATCGGCCACCGAGGTGAGGAAACTTTCATCCTGAAGAGCCTGGACGCGACTTGTCATGCGCAGCACCGTTCGTGTGGCCGCCGGAGGCCTCAAGGTGCGAAGCGCGATTGACCGAAGGCCTCAGCGCCGGGACGTCCGGTCGCTCTCGGATTTACTCCTCGGCTTGAGCCAACCATAGCCCTGAGCCGAGGGCCGGCATACGGTTCGCTCCGTATTTCTTTGCCGGGGCCCCGGAGTTCGGCAATGGCAGATCCGGCCGAGCCGTCGGCGCTGCCGGATAGCTCAGTGTTCCTGATGCTGGCGCAGGTAGAGCGGCAGCACCAGCCAGAGCAGCACCAGCAGCACCAGCACGCACATCGCGGCGGTGATCCCGGCCGGCACGCTGCGGACCACCTGGAAGATCAACAGCACCACCCCCACGGTGGCGGCCGCGAACAGCACCAGCCCGGTCACCGCGAGCCGGTGCGCGACGGCGACCGTGACCCGGCGGGCGTGCCGGCGGAACAGCGTGCGGTGCAGCGCAACCGGTGCGATCAGGAAGCAGGTCGCGGCCACCGCGGCCAGCACCGTGATCAGGTAGATGTCCTGTTTACCCGAGGACAACTGGCTGAACCGGTTCTGGAACGGCAGCGTCAGCAGGAAGCCGGTGAGCAGCTGCACGCCGGTCTGCACCACCCGCAGCTCCTGTAGCAGTTCGGTCCAGTTGCGGTCCAGCCGCTCGGTCGGGGTTTCGTGCCGCTCCTCGGCGTCCCAGGCGTCGTCGGCCCGGCTGCCCCGATCGTCGGCGCCCGGGCCCTGCTGCTCTGCGGTGGGCACGCCCGAACGGTATCAATCGCCGGCCCGGCATGCTGCCGTGCAACCGGCCGCCGCCTAGCGTGGTGGTCATGTCAGCTCGGCCTTCGCGATGACCGGGCCTGCCGCCCGGGTCAGCACGGTGGTGGCCACCCGCAACCGGTGGCCCCGGCTGCGCGAGTCGCTGGCCCGGCATTCCGGGCCGGTGATCCTGGTGGACAACGGATCCACCGACGGCACCGTGCGCAAAGTGCGGCGATTCTTCCCGGACGTCCAGGTGGTGGCATTGCCGGCAACCGAGGAGCGGTCGCCCGCAATGTCGGTGTGGCCCGGGCCGGTACGCCCTACGTCGCCTTCGCCGATGACGATTCCTGGTGGGCGCCCGGCGCGCTGGCCGAGGCGGTCGCGCTGTTCGACCGGCACCCGCGGCTGGCGGTGCTGGCGGCCCGGATCCTGGTCGGGGCCGAACAGCGGCCGGATCCGGACACGGTCGCCTCGGCGATCGAGTTCATGCTTTGTTTACCTAGTGATACGTTCGTGCAGAACATGATCGTCAACTGCCGCCGGGAACCCGGCTGGCCGCGCTGACGACCGCGCGGCCGGAGGGTTAGCCTGATGGAGACACCGGCTCAAGCAGCAGCCGAAGCCATGGAGCGCCCTGTTCGCCCGTGGAGCGGCAACGGCGCTCCACAACGTCAAGGAGTTCATCCGGCGCTAGGGCGCGTCAGACCATCGCAAGTCGAGTACTACCCGGCCGAGCAGCACCCCGGCCGAGCAGCACCCCGACCGAGCAGCACCCGGCCGGCGCTAGCCGGCCGGTGACCGAGACCGCCTGACCGGGCTGGCCGTCCCTCGAGGGGTGGCGGTCAGCCCGGCCAGGTGCCGGTCGCCTTCTGGAACCCCTTGGCGCCCAGTCGGTCGACGAGCGCCCGGACGCAGGCGAAGACCGCGCCCTGTACGGCAGCGGCGATCGCCACCTCACCCCAGCCGCTGTCCGGATCGGTGGCGTCGGGGGTTTCCGAGTCGCCGGTGAGCAGCCGCCACACCCGCTCGAAGAGCGCCGTCGCCAG
>DASUAC010000037.1:0-10385 GCA_035763985.1 Jatrophihabitans sp.
GAGCTGCTCGCCGAGGCGCGCAACTCCGGCACGCCGAGCTACGCGGTGCCGATCATCGGGATCTGGGGCTTCGGCGGCGTCGGCAAATCCACCCTGGCACTGCGGGTGGCGCACGAGTCGGCCGAGGAATATCCGGACGGCCACCTGTACGTGGACCTGGCCGGGATGGCCGGCGAGGACCGGACCGCCGCCGTGCTGGCCCGGTTCCTGCGCGCGCTCGGAGTCAACTCGACCGCGATCCCGGACACCCTGGAGGAGCGCGCCGAGATGTACCGCAGCCGGGTGGCGAACAAGCGGCTGCTGCTGGTGCTCGACAACGTCAGCGACGAGAACGAGGTGGTGCCGCTGCTGCCCGGCGCCTCGACCTGCGCGGTGTTGCTGACCAGCCGGACCAGGCTGGACCAGCTGGCCGGGGCGTACTGGATCTCGCTGGACGCCTTCGACGACGAGACCGCCCTGCAGCTGCTGGCCAAGATCGTCGGCTGGGAGCGGCTGCGCGCCGAGCCGGCCGCGGCCCAGCAACTCGTCGAGTACTGCGGCGGCTTGCCGCTCGCGCTGCGGATCGCAGGCGCGCGGCTGGCGTCCCGGCCGCACTGGCGGATCGGCGAGCTGGCCCGGCGGCTGAAGAACGAGGTGCAGCGGCTGGACGAGCTGAGCCACCGCGGCCTGGAGATCCGGTCCAGCATCGGGCTCAGCTACCGCAGCCTGCCGGACTCGGCCAAGCGACTGTTCCGGTTGATCGCACTGCCGCAGATCCGCGAGTTCCCCGGTTGGGCCGCGGCCGCGCTGCTCGGCTGCAGCCTGAAGGACGCCGAGGAGATCCTGGAGCGGCTGGTCGACGTGCAGTTGATCAGCATCTGCGAGGGTCCCGGCGGCGAGGCCCGGTACTGCATTCACGACCTGATCCGGGTCTACGCCGCCGAACGGTTGCTGGACACCGATCCCGAGCCGGAACGGGCCGCCGCGCTGCGCCGGTTGCTCGGCGGCTGGTTGGCGTTGGCCGAGGAGGCGCACCGGATCGAGTACGGCGGCGACTACACGATCCTGCACGGCCCGGCGGAGCGGTTCCGGCTGCCGGAGTGGTCCGAGCGGGGGATGGATCTGCCGCCGATCCGGCAGCACTGGCGGGAGCACCCGCTGGAATGGCTGGACGCCGAGCGGGCCTCCCTGGTGGCGGCGGTACGCACCGCGGCCGCAGCCGGCGAGGACGAGCTGTGCTGGGATCTGGCGCTCAGCCTGGTCAGCCTGTTCGAGGTGCGCGGTTATTTCGACGACTGGCGGGAGACCGCGGAGCTGGCGCACGCGGTGTGCGTCCAGGCCGGCAATCGCACCGGTCGTGCCGCGATGCGATATTCGCAGGGCACCCTGGCGATGTTCCAGAAACAATTGAGCGTGGCTCAGCAATTGTTCGGGCAGGCGCTGGAGATCTTTTCCTCCGACGGCAATGTGCACGGCCAGGCATTGGTGCTGCGCAATGCCGCGATCGTCGATCGGCTGCTGGGCAATTTCGATTCGATGCTCGGAAAGTACGAGGACGCGCTGGCCATGATGCGCACCGTCGGCGACGTCATCGGCCAGGCGAACATCCTGCGCAACCTGTCCAAGTACCGGATCGACCAGGGTGACATCGAGGAAGCGGCGCAGATGCTGTCCGAGGCCCTGCAGCTGTGCCAGCAGGTGAACTACGTGCGCGGCGAGGCGCAGGTGGCCAGCCGGTTCGCCGAGCTGTACCTGTCCACCGGCCAGCCGGCGCTGGCCCGGCAGACCCTGAACCGGGTGCTGGAGAGCGTCCGCCAGATCGGCGACCGGATCGGCGAGGCGCACGCGCTGTACGGGCTCGGCGTGGTCCGGCGACGGGAGGGCCGGCTGGACACCGCCGAGGCGACCCTGCTGCATGCGCTCTCGGTCGCCGAGGAGGTCGGCGACCGGCTGATCCAGGGCCAGTCGCACTACGCGATCGGCGAGCTGTGCCTGGCCCGGGGTGAGAACGCCCGGGCCGCCGAACATCTGCAGCGGGCACGCGAGCTGTTCGACGACCTCGGCTCCTCGCTGTGGCTGGCCAAGACCCTGATCCAGCTGCTGGAAGCAGGGGAGGCCGGCGACGCGGCGCCCCGGGTGGACGACATCGACCGGGTCACCGCGGTACTGGCCAACAGTGACTCCAAGGAGGCCGGCCGGTTGCTGCGCTCGCTGGCCGAGGTCCGGACCGCGCTGGCCTCGATGCAGGCCTCCTCCAGGGTCGCGTTGATGCGCCCGTCGAGCCGGTTCATGGTCGATGAGGAGCAGCTGCCCCGCTCGTCCTGACGAGAAGCGGCCCGGGTCTTGTCGACCGGGCCGCAACCAGCGAAGGCCTGGCTCCGGCGGCCGGAGGTCAACCCGGTTCGTCGAAGGTCGGCCTGTCAAGCCCGGCAGCGCTGCGCGGGGGATTCGACGGCCGGGCTTGGGTGCCTAGTCCCAGCTGTTAGTCCCAGCTGGAGTCGCTCGGCGCGAGGGTGATCGTGCCGGACAGCGAGACCGAGGTGCCGGTGCTGACGCTGATCGAGGCCTGCGGACGCGCCGAGGTGTGGCCGGAATCGGCCAGTGCCTGGGCCGAACCGGCCAGCGAGATCAGGCCGAAGGCGGCGGCGGTCAGGGCGATAATGGACTTACGGATGCAGTGCTTGTTCACTGTGGTTCCCCCAACGTGGTTTTCGTGGCCAGGCATGTTGGCCTGACGTGAAAAAAGTTAGAAGCACTTGCTTCCGATCTGGCTTCCATCCGCTGTTAAGCCACTGTTGATCAACGAAGAGCGGATCGGAAGAGAACCAGAAGCCGCCGCTGGCACCGTGACGTGCAGACAGTTTCGTCAGCACGTACGCGGGGGCAGACATGACAGACCCAATCCGGCTCGATGACCGAGCGCCGGCAGCCGCCACCTCTCAGTTGGCCGGAGCCGGTCAGCACGGGCGGAGCTACTTCGTCCAGGACGGCGCCGGATACCTCCCGGCGGAAAGGAACGACCCCATGCCAGCGGTCAGCCTGTTGCACAGCGTCCCACCACCGGCCCACGACGAGCACGTCGCGGCCGTCTACCGATATGCGGTGGCCAACGGGATCGGCGAGCTGCCGATGCTCGCCGCCGCGCTGGACCTGCCGATCGAGGTGATCGACCAGGCGGTCGACGAACTGGCCAGGCACCGGCTGCTCCGCAAGGACTGCGCGGACCCGCGCCGGCTGGTCGCGGTGGACCCGGAGGTCGCCGCGATGGCGCTGGTCTCGCCGATGGAGCGCGAGATCTACCAGCGCCGGGAGCTTATCGCCCAGGTCCGGCAGCGCACTGAGATGTTCCGTACCGACTTCAGCCTGGCCGCCGACACCGCGCCGGCCGCGGCCGGCCACCGGATCTCCGGCGCCCCGGAGGTGCGGGGCTACCTCAAGATGACCAGCGACGGTTGCCAGCGCGAGGTGATGATGCTGCAGGCCGGCAAGCAGGACACCGAGGAGTTCGACGACTTCCTGCAGGTCTGCCTGCAGCTGCTGCAGCGCGGCGTCGCCGTGCGGATCGTCTGCCAGCACCGCAGCCGGGCCGACCTGACCACCCGGATGAAGATCAAGCGGGTGGCCGACGCCGGGGCGCAGGTGCGTACCGCGAGCCACATCCCGCGCACCGCGGTGATCTTCGACCGGGCGCTGGCGGTGCTGCTCGGCGATAGCCAGGACGAGGTGACCGCCAGCCGGGTCGGCGACGACGACATGGTGCAGTTCCTGATCGACGTCTTCGACCACCTGTGGGACGGCGCCACCCCGGTGGACACCCACGACACCGGCTACGCCGAGGTGGCCGACGACCTGCAGCAGACCATCGCCGGGCTGATGGCCAAGGGCTACACCGACGAGGTGCTGGCCCGCAAGCTGGGCATGTCGGTGCGTACCTGCCGGCGGCACATCGCCTCGCTGATGCGGGAGCTGGACGCGGTCAGCCGGTTCCAGGCGGGCGTCCGGGCCGGTCGCCGGCAGCTGGTCGAAGCCTGAGGGTTCCGGATGCTCGTCGCTCAGCTGAGCTGAACCCCCACCCGGAAGGCCCGCCGGAACGTCATGTTCCGGCGGGCCTTCCGCCAGCTCCAGGGCGAAGCGGGGTTGGCTGATTCCTATGTCGACATGCCGCCTCTCGCGCAGGGAAACGTTCGTCGTCGAGGGCGAAGGCCGAATAGCGGGTTCCGCATCAGCGCCTCCGCGGTCGGCGGCTCGGCGCGGCTGCGGTGGTAGCGACCGCAGCAGGCATCGTATGGCTCACCGAATCCGGACGGGCAGTGGGTCGCTCACCGAGTGGGCAGCCGGACGACCAGCGACTCGACCGGCACGGGTCACCACGATCCCCCGGTGTTGCAATAGGGAACGGTCTTCTCGGTGACGTTCTGGCCGGACTGGGTGTAGGTGGCTGTGATGGTCGCCGTAGTGCTGCTGCAACCATGCTGCATGTAGTCGTTGTGGCTCGATTGAAGAACCCCGTTGTAGTACCAGTTGATATTGGTCAAGGTGCTCCCTAGACCCTGCGCGTCCAGATCGCAGATGAGCGTCCTGGATTGCGAGTTGTCGCACTCCAGATTCCCGCCCACGGCTCCCGCCGCCGGCGCGGTGACGAACGCTGCCCCCGTCGCTGCGGACAGCAGCAGCCCAACCATGCCCACCTTGAAAGACTTCGACATACCCACGCCCTTCCTCGCCTGCACGCTGACCGCGCCGAACACCGTTCGGCGCCTGAGGCCGGTACCTTATACTCCCTCCCGTGTCGTCGGGAATAGTCGATTTGGCCCAATCGGCGCTGCGGGCAGTCTGGCTGGCATAAGGGCAGGAGCCTCGTTCTGGATGGTGCGGCCGAGGGAGCTGAAGAGTCCGGTTGAGAAGCCGGCCGGTGCGGCCCGAGGTCGGCGGCTCGACGACCTGGTGGCCGAAGGCCGAGCACCGTGGCGTTTGACACGCTGCGGATCCGGACGGCAAGGCCACGGTGCGCTCGGTCAGTCAAGGACCGGACGGTACGGCCACGGTGCGCTCGGCCGGCTCAGCACTCCCCGCTAGGGCCGATCTGCTGCTCAGGCGACGGGCGCCCACGCTCAGGCGGCCTGCTCCGCGCTCTGGACCAGCCGGCCGGCCAGGGTCGCCAGCGGCAGGCCGCCGGCCAGGTCGTACACCGCGAGACCGGTCCAACCCAGCGCGGCCAGCCGTGCCAGCACCGCCGGGATCCGCAGCACCCGGCCGCCGGCCGTCACGTAGTTGCGCGCCAGGTCCACCGAGGACAGCCCGTTCAGCTCGGCGATCGTGGCGACCAGCGCTCGTTCGGCCGCGCCGTCGGCCGGAGGCTGCCCGGCCGATCGGTCCGACTGCCGGGCCGACTGGGCCGGCTGCTCGGCCGGCTGGCCCGGCGTGCTGAAGCCGGCCAACTCGGCCAGCTCGGCCACCCGGATCCGGGCCAGCTCCGGGGCCGGCAACAGCAGCAGCCGCTCGTAACCGCGCAGGAACGCCGCCGTCGTCTCGGCGTCCAGCACCGCGCCCGCGGCCTGCAGCGAGACCACCGCGGCATCGCGCAGCTCGTACACCCGCAGGTAGCAGTCGGCGCCGTAGCTGGCCCAGGACGCCGGCACCGGGTTGGTGACCAGCCGGGTACGCCGGGCCTTGCTGTCCTGGCTGGCCCGGCTGAGGAAGTTGAACTCCGCGCCCAGCCGGACCGGCGCGCCGCGCCGATCGCTGTCGGCGGCGATGAGTTCCAGCAGCTCGTCGTAGGGCAGGTAGGAGTGCTGCTGACCCTGCTCGAAGCGGGCCGCGGCCGCCGCCAGGATCTCGGCGAAACCGGCCTCGGCCGGGCAGTCCAGCCGCATCAGCAGCGGCGAGAACATGCAGGTCATCACGTCCGGGTAGCGGCCGGCGTCGCGGTTGCCGGTGAAGGCGAGCGTGCTGAACCCGTCGGCGCCGGCGTATCCGGCGGTGAGCATGGCGTAGGCGGTCAGGTGTACCGCCGAGGGCCACACCTGGTAGTCCGCGGCGATCCGCCGGCTGGCGGCCAGCAGGTCCGGCGAGGTGAGGGACGCGCTGTGCGCGGCGGGTCCGGTCTCCGGCGCCGGCCGCCGGCGCCGGGCGAAACCGTCCGTCGGCAGCTGCCGGATCTCCTCGCGCCAGTAGGCCAACGCGGGCTCGGCGTCCACCCGGGCGGCAGCCGATGCCTCGTACTCGGCCAGGTCGACCGGCTGGTGCCGAACCGGTGGCAGTGCCACCTGCCGGCCGCCGCCGATCGCGGCGCCGAGTGCCCGCAGCTCCTGCTCGAACCGGTCCACGGTCCAGGCGTCGAAGGCCATGTGGTTGAGCACCAGCACCAGCTTGCTGGGACGTCCGCCGGCCAGCACCACGCAGGCCCGGATCGGCCATTCGGTGGCCAGGTCGAACGGTGCGTTGGTCAGCCGGTCGAGCACCGCGGCCGGGCTCTCGGCACCGGTCGATTCGGTGCTGGCGGTGACCAGCGGCAGCCCGCGCGGCGGATGCACCCGTTGCCGCGGCACCCCGTCGCCGTCCAGCTCATAGGTGGTCCGCAGCGCCTCGTGCCGGCGTACCAGGTAGTTGAGCATGGTGCGCACGCCGATCAGCGGAGCGTCCGGCGGCAGCGGGAAGCTCGAGACGATATGCGTCTCGTGCTGCGCATCGGCTGGCAATTGGTGCTGGCGCAGCCAGATGTAGCGCTGGCCCCAACACAGATCGGCGGTCTTCTCCGCGGCGGTCATCCTCGAACGGCTCCCATCCGGCGACATGGCAACAACCCATCTTGGCCGCAGCGCGGGCCTCCGCGGAATTGCCGGACGGTGGCACATTCTGGCCGGCAGTTCCGTCCACCGCGGACCCGCCCGCAATCGTTGACACGACGGTGTCCGCCACACGAATCTAACCGCGAACGCGCAATCGAGAATTGAGCGCGACCTTCCTACGTCAGCCGGAAATAGGCTGAACCGACTTTCGTTTTCGGGGTGAACGTGACCACTATGCAGATTCCGCTGGCGTTCGAACAGCTGCTCCGGCCGCACCTGCCGTTCGCGGCCGACCGGCCGCTGGAGCCGGGTGACGACCTGCCCGGCCTCGGCCTGGACTCGATGAGCATCGTGCAGCTGCTGGCCGACATCGAGGATTCCTACGGCATCGAGCTGCCCGACGACATCCTCAACGAGGCCACCTTCGCCACCGTGGGCTCGCTGTGGCAGGTGCTGGGCGAGCTGCTGCCGATCGACCTGTTGGCTGAGTCGGCATGACCGCGGTTGTCCAGCCGGTGGCTTTCCGGGCCGAGCCGGCCCGGCCGCACTCGGCACCGCTGACCCGGCTGGACGACCTGGTCTGGCTGGGCGAGCCGGACCGTCCGGCACTGACCTACCAGGACGAGACGCTCAGCTACCGCGAGCTCGGCCAACTGGTCTGCGCCGCCGCGGCCGGCCTGCGCCGGCTCGGAGTGGGCCGCGGTGACCGGGTGCTGGTGTGCCTGGAGAAGCGACTGGAAACCGCGGTGGCGATGCTCGCGGTCTCCGCCGCCGGCGGCGTGCTGGTGCCGGTCAACTCGGCATTCAAGCCGGGCCAGGTGGCCTATGTGGCCGCCGACTGCGCGGCCCGGGTGCTGATCACCTCGGTGGAACGCAGCCGGTCGCTGCTCGCTGACCTGGCCGGCGTCCGGTCGCTGGAGCAGCTGGTGCTGATCGGCGGCGCGAGTGCCGGCGATCTGGCCGCGGCGAACCAGGCGGCACCGGAGATGTCGGTGACCGGTTGGCGGCAGCTGGTCGGCCCGGCCGCGTTGCGCTGGCGGCAGCCGCTGCCGACCGAACCGGTGATCGATGCCGACATCGCCGCGATCTTCTACACCTCCGGCAGCACCGGCGGCCCGAAGGGCGTGGTGCTCAGCCATCGCAACCTGCTGGCCGGCGCGCAGAGCGTGGCCGGTTACCTGGGCCAGACGGCCGAGGACGTCGTGCTCGGGGTACTGCCGCTGAGCTTCGACGCCGGGTTCAGCCAGCTGACCACGGCGCTGTACTCCGGCGCGCACCTGGTGCTGGTCAACTACCTGCTGCCGCGCGAGGTCGTCCGGCTCTGTGCCCGGCACCGGGTCACCGCGCTGACCTGCGTGCCGCCGCTCTGGTTGCAGCTGGCCGCGCAGGACTGGCCGGCCGAGGCCGCTCGGCAACTGCGCTACTTCGCCAACACCGGCGGCCGGATGCCGCGCGCCACGCTCGACCGGTTGCGCACGATCTTCCCGGCCGCCAAGCCGTTCCTGATGTACGGGCTGACCGAGGCCTTCCGCTCCACCTACCTGGATCCGGCGGAGGTGGACCAGCGGCCGGACTCGATCGGCAAGGCCATTCCGAACGCCGAGGTGCTGGTGCTGCGACCGGACGGCACGCCGTGCGAGTCCGGCGAGCACGGTGAGCTGGTGCATCGCGGCGCGCTGGTGGCGCGCGGGTACTGGAACGATCCGGACCGGACCCGGATCCGGTTCCGTCCGTTCCCGCCCGGTGCCGGCGACGAGGCGCCCGAGCGGGCGGTGTGGTCCGGCGACCTGGTCTACCGCGACGCCGACGGATTCCTTTATTTTGTCGGGCGAAACGACGACATGATCAAGACCTCCGGCTACCGGGTAAGCCCCACCGAGATCGAGGAGATTGCCTACGCCAGCGGCCTGGTCGGCGAGGCGGCGGCGTTCGGCGTGCCGGACGAGAAGCTCGGTGAGCACATCGTGCTGGCGGTGAGCGGGCTGGCCGGTGCCGACTGCGACACCGAACTGCTGACCAGGACGATCAGCAGCGAACTGGCCAAGTACATGGTGCCGCGCCGGATCGTGGTGCTGCCCGAGCTGCCCCGTTCGCCCAACGGCAAGTTCGACCGGGGCGAGCTGCGACGGTTGATCGGCGCATGAGTGAGCATCGCAGGCGCGTCAGCGCCGAGGAGCGGAGCGAATACGCGATGAGCGCTTGCGCGAAGAGCATGGTCGGCTCATGAGTGAGCATCGCAGGCGCGTCAGCGCCGAGGAGCGGAGCGAATACGCGATGAGCGCGTGCGCGAAGAGCATGGTCAGCTCATGAGCATCGCAGCGGCGCCGCCCGAGGAGCAGCGACGTACGCACGTGAGTGAGGGCTGGCAGGCCGGCCCGCACGGGGAGTTGCTGATCGGCGGCTTGGCGGTGCGGCGGCTGGCCGCCCGGGCCGGCAGCACGCCGTTCTTCGCCTACGACCGGGCGGCGATCCGGGACCGGGTCGACTCGGTGCGGGCGGCGCTGCCGTCCGACGTGCACCTGAGCTACGCGGTCAAGGCGAACCCGATGCCGGCGGTGCTGCATCACCTGGCCGGCCTGGTCGACGGCTTCGACGTCGCCTCGGCGATCGAGTTGCGGCATGCGCTGGACACCGGCGTCCCGGCCGACGCGGTCAGCTTCGCCGGGCCCGGCAAACGGGACGGCGAGCTGCAGCAGGCGATCGCGGCCGGTGTGCTGATCGAGCTGGAATCGGAGAGCGAACTCGATCGGGTACGAATCGCCAGTGATTCATTGGGTATTCGTGCCCGGGTAGCGCTGCGGGTGAACCCGGACTTCGCGGTACGCGGCGCCGGCATGCGGATGGGCGGCGGCCCGCAGCAGTTCGGCATCGACAGCGAACGAGTGCCCGAGGTGCTCGGCCGACTGGCCGCCGAGCAGTTCGACTTCCACGGCTTCCACATCTTCGCCGGCTCGCAGAACCTGAACGCCGAGTCCCTCTGCCAGGCGCAACGGCGCACCGTGGAACTGGTGCTCTCGCTCGCCGCGGCGGCGCCGGCCGAGGTCCGTTACCTCAATCTGGGCGGTGGATTCGGCATCCCGTACGCCGGCCGCGACCGGCCGCTGGAGCTCGAGCTGGTGGGCGAGCAGCTGGAATCGCTGCTGGCCGAACTGGTCCGGCCGCGGCTGCCGGCCGCCCGGGTGGTGGATCGCAAGCAATCGCGCGGTCGTACCTACCTGGTCGTCGACGGCGGCCTGCATCACCAGCTCGCGGCGTCCGGCAACTTCGGCCAGGCGATCCGGCGGAACTACCCGATCGCGGTGGCCAACCGGTTCGACTCGCCGGCCACCGAGACCGTCACCGTGGTGGGTTGCCTGTGCACGCCGCTGGATCTGCTCGGTGACGAGGTGTCGTTGCCGGCCGCGGAGGTCGGCGACCTGATCGCGATCTTCCAAGCCGGCGCGTACGGCCTGACCGCCTCGCCGAACGGCTTCCTGAGCCAGTCACCCGCGGTGGAGCTACTGGTCTAGCCGCTCCGTGCTGTGCGCGCGACCGATCCTTCGTGCGGCCGGCGGTGTCGCGGGCTTGGTCCAGAAGCGGCTCAGTAGACGCTTACCCCATAAGCGGAAAGCGCCTCGG
>DASUAC010000038.1:0-16660 GCA_035763985.1 Jatrophihabitans sp.
CGTGGATGATCGACAGCTCGGTCTCGCCGGTGACCATGTCGGCGACCAGGGCCAGGTGGTCGGCCGGCGGGAAGGCGGCGTCCCCGATCGCCTGCAGCAACTGGGCCCAGACCATGCCCCGGTTGATCGGCGACAGCTTCGGCAGCATCCGCGGCAGCGCGGCCAGCGACTGCTCGTCGAACCGGATCTTGGCGTAGGTGAAGTCACCGTCGTTGAGCAGCAGGAACTCCGGGGCCGGCCGGCCGACCAGCTCGGGCAGTTCGGTGCGCTCGCCGTCGATCCGGACCCGGACCACCGTGTCGGTGCCGTTGCCGTATAACCCGACATCCAGGGTGTGCGGGCGCAGCACCGGGTGCGACTCGGGTGCGGTCTGCCGGATCGCCGCGGCGGTGATGGTGCCGTCGGCCACGGTGATCTCCGGATACAGCGTGTTCACGTTGCTGGTCTCGAACCACAGCCTGGCCCACTGCCGGATGTCGTCGTCGGTCGCGGAGTCCATCGCGGCCTGGAAGTCGGCGTAGGTCGCGGTGCCGAACGCGTGCCGGTCGAAGTAGGTGCGCAGGCCGACCCGCAGCGCCTCGGTGCCGACCCGGGCGGCCAGCTGCCGGATCGCCGAATGCCCTTTGAAATAGGTGATCCGGTCCATCTCCAGCAGCACCGTCTGCACGTCCGGGCCGTCCTGGCAGATCGGGTGGGTGGAGCTGCGCTGGTCGGCCAGGTAGGCCTGGCCCTTGCGCCGGGTGGCGAACGTGGTGGGCGGGCCGGGGAACCGGGTCGCCTCGCTGGTCACCCGGTGCGCCATGTAGTCGGCGAAGGCCTGGCCCACCCACAGGTCGTCCCACCAGCGGTTGGTGACCAGCGCGGCCAGCCACATCAGCGAGATGCCGTGCGCCAGCACCACCGCCCGGGTCTCCCGCTCGCTGGCGGTGCCGGGGGTGCGGTACAGGTACAGCTCGCGCAGCAGCACGCAGCCCGGATGATCCAGCGACAGCAGGCTGAACTCCGGCACGTAGACGTGATCGAGCTTGCCGAACGGGTAACGGACGCCGAACATCTGCTCGTAGTGGTCCAGGCACTGGCCGGTGATCTCGAACAGTTCCTCGGCGTCCACCTCGACGTACTGGGCGAGCGAGGCCCGGCAGTGGAAGCCGAGCTTGATCCCGTTGTGGTCGGTGTAGACCGAGGCGTACGGACCGGCCAGCAGGGTGGTGAGGTAGCTGGACTGCGGCGGCGTCTCGGCCAGCCGCCAGTGGCCGGGGGAGATCTGGTGCGCCGCGGCGTTGCCGAGCACCTGCCAGTCCTCCGGAGTCTTGACGCTGAAGGTGTATTTGGCCTTCAGATCCGGCTGGTCGAAGCAGGCGAAGACCTTCGGCGCGTTGTCGATGTAGACGAACGCATAGACGTAGGTCTTGCCGTCGGCCGGGTCGGTGAAGCGGTGCATGCCCTCGTTCTCGCGCGAGTAACGCATGTCGGCCACCACCACCAGTTCGTTCTGCGTGGCCAGCCCGGTCAGCGGCAGCCGGCCCTCGGCGAGCGCGGTGCCGTCCACCGGCCGGCCGTTGAGCTGTACCGAATGCAGTGTCTCCGGGTGGACGTCCAGGAAGGTGCCGGCGCCTTCGGTCGCGCCGAAGCTGATCGTGGTGGTCGATCGGAAGACCTGGTCGCCGGTGGTGAGGTCGAGATCCACCTGATACGACTCGACATTCAGCACGGAGGTGCGGTCGGCCGCCTCGGCACGGGTCAGGCTGGGCATGCGAATTCTCCTCGGGTGTCGGGCTATCAGATGTCTGCTCGACCGGCTGGCCGGTCGGCGGATCGGGCATCGACCGGCTTGCCGGTCCTGGATCGGGCATCGGTTGGCTGGCCGGTGGGCGGATCGGCCGGCAACGGCTGGCCGGTCCTGGCCAGGTGGTGTTCGGCGACCGACTTGGGCACCGCCATGCACCAGGCGTCGGTGACCAGCTCGCGCAGCTCGACCTCGTCGATCGCGGCGAGCCGGACCCGCATCCAGTTGTAGCGTTCGTCCGAGCGCGCCGGCATGGCGAACTTGTCCGGCTCGGCCGCGATCAGCGCCGCCCGTTGCTCCTTGGGATAGGCGAAGCCGAGCACGGTCTCGTCCGGGCTGAGCGAGAGGTAGACGATCCGGCCGACCTTGAACTTGATCCGGTCGCCCACCAGCGCCTCGTACGTCCGGGGCAGGCTGAGTGCGATCGCGCGGATCTCGTCGACGGTGATCATCTTCGCCCGGTTGCCTACACGGTGCCGGTGAACCGGTCTTCGAGGTAGGCCCGTTTGGCCTCGGAGTCCCGGGCCGAACGCAGATAGCGGCTCCAGGCCTGCTGCTCGTGCAGTACCGCGCCGAGCTCCCAGACGCAGATCACCTCCAGGTGGCTGTCCTGCGGCACCAGCCGGTAGCCGCCGCCGGTCGCCATGTCCTGGGCGTAGAGGCTCTCCCACATCTCGTTCTGGTGCCGCCAGGTGCACACGATGAGGAAGTAGAACGACTCGCCGCACAGGTGGTGGATGACGAAGCCCAGCTCACCGTTGATGTTCAGCCGGCCCGCCTCGACCTCGGCGCGCAGGAATTCGCGCGCCTCGGTCGCCAGTTCGGCCGGGATCTCGGCATCCGGCCGGCGCACCTCGTACCACTTCAGGTAGGCATCCGGCAGCGCCAGGCCGTCGGCCGGGGTGATCAGCTTGTGGATGTGGGAGTACTCGGCCGGGATGTTTCCGAGCTCGGTCAGGTCCGGCAGGCTGGTGGTCATCGCATCGCTCTCTCGTCGTTGAGGTGCGCTTCGGCGGCTCAGGCGTTCTGCAGCTGGGCAACCGCCTGCCGGGAAGTCGGCACCACCGTGGTGTGGTAGTCGACAATCATTCCCGACACCGGCTCGTCGAACTCCGCCCACTCCGGCACGTTGTAGATGACCTGCGAGTGGGTGATCCGGTGCTCCTCGGAGTCGAAGGCCCGGATCAGGTAGTAGCCGTCTTCGTTGTTCAGCGACGGGCCGAAGGCCACCACGTCGATGTCGTGCTTGCGCATCAGCGGGATGGTGCCCTCCTCGCTGATCCGGTGGAACTCCTCCCGGCTGCCCGGCTTCACGGTGAACAGCCGGATCTCCAGGACGCAATCGTTGTCAGCCATCTAGGTTCTCCCCTTGCCATCGAGCGCCCCGCGCTCTCGTTGTCGCAGCGCCCGGCGCTCTCGTTGTCGCAGCGTCCGGCGCGCTTTTCGTTGCGGTGTCGCGGCGCACGGCGGGGCGCCACGCGTATTCGTCGGTCGGTTATGAGGTGCTGCCCGGCGCGGGGGGAGCGCCGGGCAGCACCCAGCTCTGGTGCGGCTACCCGGCGACCTCGGCGCCGGCCACCTCGCCGGCCGCGGTGCCCGGCGGGATCTCGGCCGGCAGCGGCGACTCGACGCCGAAGGGCTCCACCGGGGTCGGCACCTCGGCCAGTTCGGCCTCGGCCAGCTCCGCCTCGGCCTCCTTGGCCGGCTGCCGCACGGTGGTCGCGACCAGCACCGCCGCGATCACCGAGCCCACCGCGACCACCGGCCAGACCCGGTGGCCCAGCGCGGTGAACAGCAGACCGCCGATCACCGGTCCCAGCGCCGTGCCGGCGGCGAAGGCGAACTGGAAGGCGCCGATGTAGCGGCCCTTCAGGTTCGCCGGCCCGGCGATCGCCGGGTAGGCGAACAAGGCAGGCGCGCCGACGATCTCACCGGTGGTCCAGATCAGCGTGCCGAGCACCACCACCACCGGCACCAGCGGCAGGCCGTAGCTGGCCATGCCGAAGGCGACCAGCATGAACGCCGAGCCGATCGAGATCTTCAGCGGCCAGTGCTGGGAGATCTTGGTCAGCGGCAGCTCGAACGCGATCACGATCGCCCCGTTCAGCGCGACCGCCACGGTGTACCAGAGCAGCGCCACGCCCTGCGACTTGATGTCCAGCGGCAGCGTGGACAGGTACTGCATGTAGACCACGGTGTTGAAGAACGCCGCCAGCAGGAACATCAGGTACCGCCGGTCGCGCAGCACGTCCAGGTAGCTGTCGGCGGGCTTGGCACCGGGCGTCGCGGCCGCCCGCGGCGCCTTCTCCTTGCGCGGCAGCGCGTACAGCGCCAGCGTGCCGTAAATGACCGCGACCAGCCCCTCGGCCCAGAACAGCAGGGTGTAGTGCTTGTTGTCGAGGTAGTAGAGCCCGAAGCCGAGCAGCGGCGAGGCGGTGGTGCCCACGTTGACCGCGAACCGGTACATCGCGAAGATCATCACCTGCCGGCTCTCCGGGGTCAGCTCGGAGAGCAGGGTGGCCGAGGCCGGCCGGAACACCTGGCTGACCGTGCCGAGCACGGCGGTCACGATGAACAGCAGGGCGTAGTTGGGCATGTACAGCAGCGAGACGGTCAGCACGGCCGAGGTGGTCATGCTGAACACCGTCGAGGTACGGGCGCCGAGCCGGTCGGCCATCACGCCGCCGATCAGGGTGCCGACCACGCCGCCCACCCCGTAGGCGCCGAGGGTCGCGGCCGCCGCGGCCGCCGAGTGGCCCTTGGAGGCCACGAAGAGCACCAGGAAGATGCTCAGGAACGCACCCAGCCGGTTGACGACCGCGCCGGCGAAGATCGCCTTGGCCGCCGTCGGCGATTCGCTGAATGTCTGCCAGACACCCGCGCTCTGCGGCCGGCTGGTTTCAGTGGTCTCAGTGGTCACGGCACTCATGTCTCCGATCCGGAGCCGTCTTGGGTCGACGACATCATTTGCACTTGACCTCGAGCGCCGCCTCGGCGGCATCAAGAGCGCGTGCGCACTCCGGGACCGAATCCGCGACGGCGATCGCGAACGCCACTCGGCCCCAGGCGGTGCCCTTGGGCGGTGGGGACACTATCGCACCCGGTTTGGCCACGGCTACCGCCTCGCGCACGGTTTCGGGCAACCTGCCATCGTCGAAGCCGATCTCGACGATTTCGCTGTCCTCCTTCTCCACGTAGAAGAAGCGGACGCCGGCCGTCTGACGTCGGGTCGGTTCGGTCGCCACCGGCAGCCCGCAGGCGGCCCGGGCGGCGGTCACCCCGGAGTCGATGCCGGTGGCCAGCATGCCCAGCTTGGGGATCATGTCGCCGCCGAGCCGGCCGTTGATCTCGATCACCTGCGGGCCGGAATCGGTGAGCATGAACTCGCTGTGCGTCCAGCCGTCCTTGAAGCCCAGCGCCTGGTGACTGCGCTGCAGCAGGTCGGTGAGCACCGGATCGGTCAGCAGCTCGTCGTCGGCGCTGACGAAGTGCCCCACCTCCTCGGCGTACGGCGGGAAGCCGACCACCTTGCGGCCCACGAACAGCGGGGTGACCCGGCCACCGGAGATCACCGCGTCCACGCTGATCTCCTCGCCGGTCAGACACTGTTCGACCAGCACCCGCTCCTCGGCGAGCACGTCCTCCGGCTCGGGCGAGCGGGTGTTGAAGGTGAACCCGAACTGCTCGCGCAGCTGCCCGGGGTCGTTCACCCGGATCACGCCGAGGCTGGCGCCCAGGCCGCGCGGCTTGAGGATGGCCGGGTAGCCCACCTGCTCGGCCGCGGCCAGCGCCTGCTCGACGGTAGCCACCGGGATCGACCTCGGCTGCGCCAGTCCGGCCACCGCCAGCGCCTGCCGGGTCTGGCCCTTGTCCCGCAGCCGGGCGATCACGGCCGGCTCGCCGTTCGGCAGGCCGAGCGCCTCGGCCACCTGCGCGCTGGCATGGATCCGGGCCTCGTCCCAGCACAGCACGCCGGCGATCGGTTCGTCCTTGTCCAGCCAGCGGGCCTGCTCGGCCATCGCCTGGCCGTCGGTGGTGGACGGCAGCACCGTCCAGCCGACCAGGTAGTCCATCTCCCAGCCCGGTTCCGCCTTGTTGAACAAGTGGATCCGGAACTCGCTGCTGATCGAGCGGAGCAGGTACTCGCGGTAGGCGCGCAGCCCGGTCCCGATCACCAGCAGCAGCGGGCGCTGCTGTTGCGTCGTCATGGTGTTACCTCCGTTGCTTTCTCCGGCGAGCCCGGCCGAGCCGCCGGCGCACCGCGATCGGTGACCTCGAGCGGCTCGGCCGGCATCCGGCTCACCGCCAGCCGGAGCAGCGGTGGGGCCATCATCGAGGTGAAGACCGCGATCAGCACGATCACGGTGTAGGACGCGGAGTTGAGCACGCCGAGCCGCAGCCCGACGACCGCCACGATCAACTCCACCACGCCCCGGGCGTTCAGCCCGGCGCCGAGCGCCAACCCCTGCCAGTGGCTGAGCCGGCCGATCCGGGCGCCGAGGTAGCTACCGGTGAACTTGCTGACCACCGCCACCGCCAGCAGGGCGATGCCGGCGCCGAGCACCGCCGGCCGGCCGAGCGCGGCCAGGTCGACCCGCAGCCCGGCGGTGGCGAAGAACAGCGGTGCCAGCACCGCCAGCACCACGGTGCGCAGGGCGAGCGAGGCGGACAGATCCAGCTGACCGGACGAGCCGATCAGCAGTCCGCCCAGGAAGGCGCCGAGGATCGGCTCCATGCCCAGCGCCTCGGTGCCGGCGCCGCAGACCACCAGCAGCACCACCACCACGGCCACCCGGCTGCCCGGGTTCGGCGCGGCGTTGGCCAGCCGCAGCACCGCGCGGACCACCGGCCGGCCGACGGTCACGGTGATCAGCAGGATCAACGCCAGGTAGCCGACCGGCTTGCCCAGCGCGCCCATCCGGAAGCCGGTGGTGGCGGTGGCCGACAGCACCGACAGCAGCAGCCAGCCGGCGATGTCGTCCACCGCGGCCGAGCCCATGATCAGCTGGCCGATGGTCCGGTCGAACAACCCCATCTGCATCAGCGCGCTGGCGATCACCGGGATCGCCGAGATGCAGATCGCGACCCCGATGAACGCCGCGAACTCGGCCTGATCGGTGCCGGCCGGCCGGAGCACCTTCGGCAGCAGCAGTCCGGCGGCCACCCCCAGCAGCAGCGGGATGACCAGCGCCCCGGCGCCGACCCAGCCGACCCCACGGCGGTGCCGCCGGATCAGGCTGAGGTCGAGCTGGCTGCCGGCGCTGCCCACCAGCAGCAGCACACCGAGCTGGCCCACCGCATCCAGCAGGTGCATCTGGCCGGCGTCGTGCGGCAGCAGCCAGTCGGACAGCCGCGGGACGAACCTGTGCAGCATGGTCGGGCCGAGCAGCACACCGGCCGCCAGCTCGCCCACCACCGCCGGCATGCCCAGCCGGCCGGCCAGCGTGCCGAGCAGCAGCGCCACGCCGAGCAACAGCCCGACCTGCAGCAGGAACACCAGCAGCTGGTGTCCGCCCAGCGACGCGACCGGCGCGGCGGCTGCCAGGGTGAAGCCGGAGAACATCAGTCCTCGTCCCCGACCTCGTCGCTGCCGTCGACCTCGTCGACGTAGTACCAGTTCTCCGGATTGATATAGCCGAACGGGTTGATCGGCTCGAAGCCGCGCAGGTTGTGGGACACCTCGAACAGCCGGACCGGGAAGTTCGGGGTGAAGATCACCGGCACCTGCTCGGCGATGTGGTCCTGGAACTTGTAGAAGTCCTCGATGTCGTCGCTGGTCAGCGCCTTGTCGATGATCGCGTCGGTCTCCGGGCTGGTGTAGAAGCCGAAGTTGCCGCCGGCGCCGGTCTTGAACAGGATCTCGCCGCTCGGGTGGTGGTAGATCCAGCCGCCGTTCCCGCAGGTCAGCTCCCACAGGCACGGGTTCTCCTCGCTCGGCGCGCACGGGCCGTCCTCGGCCACCAGGATCGAGCCGTAGACCTCCTCCAGCCGGATCTCGATGCCGGCCTTGGCGGCGTCCTCGGCGAACCGGGTCATCAGCTTGGTCAGCGCCGGCCGGCCCTCGGCGTAACGCATCAGCACGCTCATCCGGGTGCCGGCCGGGATGCCGGCACCGGCGCAGCCCGGCCCGGTGCCCGGCCGCACGCACACCGCGGGGGTGGTGCTGGTGTCCCAGCCGTTGTCCTCCAGCAGCTGCTTGGCGTGCTCCGGGTCGAACGGCAGCGGCCAGGCGCCGTCCCGCTGGCGCGGTGAGACCAGGTCGGTGACCGGGATCATCGGCACCGGGCCGTTCTGCCGGTAGGCGTAGCCCTGGTAGATCTCGTTGACCGCGCGATCCTGGTCCAGGGTGCTCTGCAGCGCCTGCCGGAAGTAGGTCTGGGCGAAGATCTTGCCCATCACCGTCGGGTTGTTGTAGTTCAGGCAGAAGTACCGGATGCAGTAGGCGACCTGGGGGATCAGCTTGTAGGTGTCGCCGATCGGGTTTGCGCCGCCGATGGTGGGGTGGCTGGTCGGCTCGGTGGCGAAGCTGAGCGGCAGCCAGCCGACCTGGAAGCCGCCCGGCGCGTCCGGGCCCTGCTTGAGGATCTGGAACTGCTCCTCGTCGGAGAAGGTCGGCACCTGCCGGAACTCGTCCAGGGTGGCCTTGACCGGGCCGGAGTAGTGCTCGTTCGGCACGAACGTGACGATGCCCTCGCTGGTGTAGCTCTTCAGCCGCCACGGCCCGGACACCACGCTCCAGATCGGGCTGTCTGCCCACCGGGTGCGGTGCGCGTTGCCCTCCTCGACGTGGTCACCCTGCTCGGCCATCAGGTAGTCGTAGACCGCCTCGACGTCGGCCAGGTCGCCGGAGGCGTTGGCCGGCCCGGCCGCGGTACGGTCCCAGGCCCTGGGCAGCGGGGTGATCGTGCTCAGCTGGTTGAACAGCACCCAGCGCTTGTTGTAGGCCCGGTCGAAGGTGAAGTACACCTTGTCCTCGGCCAGCTTGCCGTAGCTGACGCAGTTGTCCGGGAAGTAGCCGGGCACGTACTCGCAGTACCGGTCGCCCTTCACCTTCATCAGGTTCACCCAGAACAGCACGTTGTCCGCGCACAGCGTCTCGCCGTTGGACCACTTCCACGGCTTGACCGTGATCACCACGGTGCGGCCGTCCTCGCTCCACTCCGGCGGCTCACCGATGCTGTTGGCGTAGTCGACCTCGGGCAGCCCGTTGCTGCCGAAGAAGTACAGGGTGCGGTACATCAGCGCCTGGAACTCGATGATGTTGCGCATGCCCGCCCGTTCGGCGGGGGTGAACGGGAAGATCACGGCGGGCGGGAAGCCGGGTGCGCAGGCCCAGGTCACCACACCGCCCTTGCGGCGGCGAACCTTTCGCTCGTCCGCGACGGTCATTTCGGCGGTCATCGGGTCTCCAGTGCATCAGGTCGGGTGGTGGCCGGCCGGCCGGCGGGCGCGCCGGCCGGTCCGGTGCTGCGCGGCGGTCCTGGCCAGGACGGCTCGTCCGAGCGTCGCGCAGCGGGGCAGGGAATGCGGAGCCACGTCCTAGCCGGCGCCTTCCCGCAGTTCCAAGGTGCAGCACTTGGCGCTGCCGCCGGACTTGAGCAGCTCCGACAGGTCCACCCCGATCGGCACGAAGCCGTGTGCCCACAGCTCGTCGATCAGGTGCCGGGCCTGCTCGGCGACCAGCACGTGCAGGCCGTCGGACACCGCGTTGAGCCCGAACGCCTCGGCATCGTCGTCGTCGGCCAGGATGGCGTCCGGGTAGAGCATCCGCAGGGCCTGCTGGCTGTGCTCGGAGAACGCCTTCGGGTAGTACATGATCAGCTCGGTGTCGGTGTCCAGCACCGCGAGCGCGGTGTCCAGGTGGTAGAACCGCGGGTCGACCAGGGTGAGGCTCTGCACCGGCACGCCGAAGAACCGCTCGGCCTCGCCGTGTGACTGCGGCGAGGTCCGGAAGCCGGTGCCGGCCAGGATCCGGGAGCCGGCGTAGAGGTAGTCGCCCTCACCCTCGTTGATGAACTGGGCCATCTGCACCTGGAAACCGCGCTCGCGGAACCAGTTCGCGTACAGCTCGCCCTCGTCGGCCCGCTGCGGGTAGCGGAACCGGGCGGAGAGCACCCTGCCGTTCACCACGGTCGCGCCGTTCGCCGCGAACACCATGTCCGGCAGGCCGGCGGTGGGCTGGATGAACTCCACCTGGTGCCCCAGGCCACGGAACAGGTTGACCAGTCTTTCCCATTGGATCAGTGCGAGATCCCGGTCGGTCGGCTTCTCCGGCTCCATCCACGGATTGATCGAGTAGACGACGTCGAAGTGGGCCGGCCGGCACATCAGAAACCGCCGTGGCCGTGCTACCCGGACGCGCCGTTGCGGGCGGGTGGGCATGCTCTGCAGTGTCATGTAGGGATCTCCCTGATGGTGGTTCAGTGGGCGGCTGCGGCGACAGCGGGTTCGGCAGGCTGGACGGGCTTGGCGAACCGGACGTGGATCTTGGTGGCGAAGTCGTTCATGGTGTTGAACGCCTCCTCGAAGGAACTGCCCTTGCAGCCGAGGAAGCCGAGGATGGTGTTGCCCTCCGGCGGCCGCTTGATCTTGTCGCCGGGCTCGGCGGTGATCTTGAGCAGGAACACCTTGTCGGAGTTGCGGACCTCGTCCGGCACGATGACCTCGTCGACGTAGCCGGGCTCGGAGATCAGGCACATCGCGGTGATGTGGGTGCCGGTCGGGGTGAAGTGCCGGACGTTCGGGCGCCGGCCGAGGCCGATGTCCACGGTGGCCAGGATCGGGTCGTGCGCGGCGGTCAGCTCCGCGATGGTCTCCAGGCCGCCGCCGCCGACCCGGGCGGCGATCTCGAGCAGGTGCGGTTCACCGTCGTGGAAGCGCACCTCGGCGTGCATCACCGACCGGTGCAGCCCCTGGGCGCGGGCGGCCAGCGTGACCGCGCGGTGCACCTTGGCGATCTCCGCCGGGCTCATCGTGGTCGGCGCGTGGTGCACGTCGTCGTCGAAGTTGTCGCCCTCCACGGTGATCCGGTCGACCACCGAGCCGAGGTAGACCTCGCCGTCCCAGACCACGGCCTCCATCAGGTATTCCTTGCCGCTGAGGAAGGATTCCACCAGCAGGCCGTTCGGGCCGAGGTCCATCCCGTCGGCGTCGGCGAGCAGTTCGCCGAGGTGTGCGATGCCCTCCTGCGCCTCGCCGAACCGTTCGGCCATCTCGGCGGGGGAGTGCACCTTGAACACGTAGTAGCTGCCGGCGCCCAGGGTCGGCTTGAGGATCACCGGGTAGCCGAACTCCTCGGCGGCGGCCAGCGCGTCGGACAGCTCGGCCACGTACCGGTACGACGGGATCGGTGCGCCACCGCGCTGATAGGCCTGCCGCATCAGGTACTTGTTGCGGCTCTGGATCGCCGCCTGCACATCGATGCCGGGCAGTCCGAGCGCCTCGGCCACCGCGGCGACCGCGGTCACCGCGAACTCGGCGTAGGTGATCACGCCGTCGAAGTGCTCCTCGGCGTGCCAGCGCTTGGCCTCGGCGATGATGTCGTCGATGTGCTTGCTGCCGACCAGCCGGTAGCGGTCGGCCGGCCAGAAGTCCTCGGTGCCGATGCCGTTGAGCACGTACACGGTGTGGCCGTAGCTCTCCGAGCGCTGGTAGCGGCCCTGGTAGTAGTGCATGTACTGCTGTGGTTCGACCGCGAGCAGTTTCATCGCGTTCCTCCGATCAGATGGCGCGGTTACGCACGTGCAGTGGGCGCGGGTTACCCGCGGCGGGCGAGTGCCGGCTCGGCCAGTGGGCTTGCCTGGTCACCGGCCCGGACGAACAACCGGGGCAGCGGACGGGCCGGCATCGCGTCCGGCGGCTGGCCGGTGAAGCTCAGCCCGGTGCCGTCCTCGGCCTGCTCGGCCAGGTCGACCAGGATCGGCGCGGCGCCGGCGAGCAGGGCGCGGGCGGCAAGCAACTGATCGCCCGGCATGGACGTGGTGTCCGAGCAGCCCAGCCGGATCAGCTCGCCGGCGATGGTCTGCGCCGCCCTGGTCATGCTGAAGGTGGGCAGCTGGTAGCACTGGGCCAGCCGCTGGAGCATCTCCTTGGCCCGGCCGCGGCCGGTCGCGGTGGTCGGCAGGCTGGCCGAGCCGGCCGACTCGAGCAGCCGGTCCACCCGGTCGGCCAGCGCGTTCCAGGGTTCGACCAGCCGGCGCCGGGTCAGTTCGTGCAGCCCGGCCATGGTGAAGTTGGTCCGGCGCTGTTCCGGCGCGGTCATCGCCAGGTAGAACCGGATCAGATCCCGCGGCAGTTCGGCCAGCAGCTCGCCGCCTCGCATCAGGTGGTTGCGGCTGGTGGAGAACTTCGAGCCCTCCAGCTCGTAGAACTCGTTGCAGACGTTGGCTGCCGGCAGCGCGTACCGATCGCCGTGGGCCATCAGCAGCGTGAGGTCCATCAGGCCCCAGTGGTAGGTGTTGTCGAAGCCGTGGAAGTACACCACCTCGGCGCCGCGGTCGGCCCGCCAGTAGCCGTCCAGCTCGCCGATCGGGCCGCGCCCGCCGCCGTTGGCGTGCCAGGTGCTGTACATCGAGGCCGGCATCGCCTCCGCCCACGGGTACACGATCTGGCCGGCGGTCGGCGCGAACGGCGCGGCGAGGCCCCAGTCACCGGGGATGGTGATCGGGATGTCGGGCAGTGGCCGGGCCAGCAGCTCGCGGATCAGCTGCATCGGGTGCGCCCGCCACAGGCCGGTACGGGCGTGGAAGTAGTCGGTCAGCTGCTGGCGGTACTCCTCCATCGGCAGCACCAGCACCCGCTCCTGCCGGTACACCACCTCGTCGGTCGGGTCGAGGGTGTAGCGGGCCTCGAGCAACTCGTCGAAGTTGTTGGGGTGTCCGCAGTCCTCGCACACCCCGCCGCAGCTGGTGGCCGAGCAGATCGGGCAGCGGCCGGTGACCAGGCCGTCGTACAGGTAGCGTCCGGCCCGGGTCGCGTACGGCAGCCGGACGGTCCGCTCGCGCAGCCGGCCGGTGGTGTGCAGCCGGGTCAGGAAGTCCAGCACGCACCGCCGGTAGTTGTCGTCGATCGGCGGCAGCGGCTCGATCGAGATGCCCATCTCGTCGAGGGAGTTGCCGATCTGGACGGTGGAAACCGCGCACAGCTGCTGCGGGGTGGTGCTCCGCCGGGCGGCGGTGGTGACCACGTAGCTCTGGCTGTCGTCGGTGCAGGTGGTGTAGCTGACCGCCCGGCCGCTGGCCCGCAGGAACCGGGCGTAGACGTCGCCGGCCAGGTACGGCCCGGCCAGGTGGCCCACGTGCAGGTCACCGTTCGGGGTGGGCGTGGCGGCGATGATGATCACCGGCCGGTCGTCGGTCATGCCTCTGCCTCGTGTCGCTCGGCGAACTGGCCGGCCAGCTCGCTGTCCCACCACACCGAGTACATCTGGAAGTCGGCGTCGGAGTCGTTGACCACCTGGTGCACCGAGCCGGGCGTGAAGTGGGCGATGTCGCCGGCGGTGAACGGCCTCTCCACCCCGTCGCAGATGATCTTGGCCTTGCCGGTCATGGCAATCCAGATCTCGTACTCGTGGTGACCGTGCGGCCCGGACGCCGCGCCCGGCTGGACCAGGCACCAGGCGCCCTCGAACGGCGCGTTCAGCGCCGGCCAGGGCATCAGCCGCTGCGCCAGCAGGTGGTTGTCCAGGCGCAGGTTCTCCCGATCGAGGTTGCGGATCTCCATCATCGAAAGCGGTCCTTCCTAGCTGGGCATCGGGACGGTGGTGACCAGCTCGGGAGTGGGCTGGCGGGAGTGCAGCAGCATGTCCTGCACGATTTCCTGCGCCCGGATGGCGAGCACCGAGAGCAGGGTGTCGGCGATGCCGTGGGTGGCCTCGTTCAGCCCCTGCAGGTAGCAGCCGGCCTGGATGTGCGCCGGCAGCTGCATCCGGTAGTTGCGGTCCACCGTGATCTCGCTGACGCCGACCGAGCCGGCGATGCCGCGTACCAGCCCGGGCATGGTCTTCTCGAAGCCGGTGCCGAGCAGCACCAGGTCGCAGGTCATCCGCTCCAGGTCACCGTTCTTGCGGTCGCGCAAGGTGATCTCCACCTCGCCGTCGACCATCCGGGCGCCGGCGATCTCGACCATGGTGCGCATCCGCAGCCGGTCCGCGCCGGTCACCCGGTCCAGGTAGATCTGGCGGTAGAGCACCTCCAGCAGGCCCGGGGCCAGGCCCGAGTAGTTGCTGCGGTGCATCTCCCGCAGCAGCTGCTCGCGCGCCTCCGGCAGGGCGCTGTGGAACTCGTCGACGAACTCGGGGTAGTAGAGCTCATTGGTGAACCGGCTGCTCTCGTAGCAGTTCAGGCCGATCGAGCGCATCACCATGGTGCACTGGGCCTGCGGGAACTGCTGGTGGGTGGCCCACAGCATCTCCGCGGCACTCTGCGCACCGCCCACCACGACCACCCGGCCGGTGTTGGCCGGGTCGATCGAATCGATCCGCATCGCGTACTCGGTGCTGTGGATGACCCGGTCCCGCGGCAGGCCGCGGAACTCGGCCGGCACGTGCGGGTCCCGGCCGGTGCCGACCACCAGGTTGCGCGCGCTGACCTCGGTGCCGTCGGACAGCTGGACCAGCCAGGACGAGATCTCCGAGTCGGTGCTGGAGATCTCCGGCTCGATCGACATGCACCGGCGGCCGCCCTGGATCCGCACGTCGGACAGGTTGCGGGCGACCCAGGACAGGTAGTCCGAGATCTCCAGCCGGTACGGGGTGGCGCAGCCCAGGTTGATGAAGTCGTTCAGCCGGCCGATCTTGTGCAGGTAGCTGATGAAGGAGAACCTGCTCTGCGGGTTGCGCAGGGTCACCAGATCCTTCAGGTACGACACCTGGCTCTGCGACCAGGGCAGCAGCATGCCCCGCTGCCAGAGCACCTCCTCGTACTGCTCGACGATCACGGTCTCCCGGGCGAGCTCCGGAGCCAGCTCCTCCAGCGCCACGGCAAGGGCCAGGTTCCCCGGCCCGGCACCGATGGCCAGGACCTCTACTTCAAGTCGGTTCACGGACATTCCTCTTTCGTAGGGCTGGCTATCGCTGACCGGCGGGCGCACCCGAGCGGGATTGGGCGATCAGGGCGAGCAGGTCCTCGACCGTCCTGGCCTGCTGGTAGTAGCGCAGGTCCAGGGAGACCCCCAGGCTGCTCTCCAGCTGGGCCAGTGCCTCCAACATGGCCAGGCTGTCCCACTGGTAGCTGGCGAGCACCGGCTGCTGGCGGAGTTCCTCCACCGGCACCCGGAGCACGTCGCTCAGGATGGTCTCGACGGTCTGCTGAACTTCAGTCGGTTCGCTCATGCGAGCGCTTCCTTCCTTTCCCGCACGGAGATCCAGGCCGGTGCCGGGTCGCGGCGGTCCTGGAGGTTGAGGTGGAACACTTCGGGGTCGGTGGCGGTGAAGCCGGCCCGCAGCCAGAAGTCGGCGGCGGCGGAGTTCTTGGCGGACTGCACGAAACGGCCTTCCACCGCGCTCGCCCCGGCGCCGGCGGCCTGGCCGCACACCCAGTCGATCGCGGCCAGTTCGATGCCGCGGCCGAGCACCCGGCAGCTGAGCACGAAGTTCAGCACCCGCCAGGTGGCGGGGTCCTGCCGATCCACCCAGAGCGCGCCGACGATGCCCTCGTCGCCGAACCGGTCCTGCACCGACAACGCGAGCACCAGGTGCTGCGGGTCGCTGCTCAGCGCGGCGGTGGCCGCCTCGTCGTACCGGATGCCGGTCAGGTTGAACTGGTTGGTACGGGCTGCCATCTGGGCCACCCGGGGCACCGCGAACTCGTCCGCCTCGGCAATGGTCAGCTCGATCTCCAGTGCCCGCAGGTAATCCTCCGACGAGCCGAAGCCGCCGGCGAAGTCCGACCGCAGCGCCCGGGACCGGTACAGCGCCGGCCGCTGCCGGTCGGTGTCGGTCAGCTCCAGCACGTCGAAGAAGCCCGGGTTGAGCAGCGAGTTGGCCAGGTGCGCCGGGTCACCGTCGGCGGCGACCAGCGCGATCTCCGGCAGCGCGTCGGCGATGGCACCCCGCTCGAAGCTGGAATCGTCCATGAACACGAACGATTCGGTGGACAGGCTGAGCGATTCGGCGGCCTGCCGCAGGTTGCCGTCCTTGGCCGACCAGTTCACCGCCAGCACCGAGAAGGCGTCCGAGCGCAGCAGCATCTCCGGATGCTTGGCCAGCGCCTGCTCCACCAGCTCCGGGTCGTTCTTGCTGGCCAGCACCAGGATCACGCCCTGCTGGCGCAGCCGGTGCGCGGCCAGCTGCAGCTCGCGGTAGCACTTGCCGGGGTAGAGGCCGCCGAGCACCACCGAGTGCGCGCCGACCTCGCCGAGCACGCCGCCCCACAGGGTGTTGTCCAGATCCAGCGCCAGCACCTTGCGGGACAACCCGAGCCGGGCCTGGATCACCCGGGCCAGCTCCCGGGCCAGCGCGTACAGCGCGGCGTCGGTGTAGGGCAGGTCGGCGAAGCTGTGCAGCCGGGCGTCCCGGCTCACCGCGGGCAGTTCGGCGAGGCTGTGTACCAGGTCCAGCACCACGACCTGCCGGTGTTCCTCGGCCAGTGCCAGCAACTCCGCGTTGAGCTGGTGCCAGGCCCGGGCCAGCGCGGCCCGGCCACGCCAGCTGATCAGCGAGTTGCGCAGCTTGGCCGGCAGCGGCACTGTGTGCAGCACCACGGTCGCCGAGCTGCGCTGCACCGCCGAGCCGACCAGCTCGCGCAGCTGCGCCACCCGGTCGGCGATCGGCTCGGTCAGGCTGGTCACGTCCGCGGCGTCGAAGTCGCCGGGCAGGAAGTAGTGGTCGTCCAGCAGCAGGAAGAGCAGGTCGGGCTCGCCGTCGGCGGCGAACTG
>DASUAC010000039.1:0-3413 GCA_035763985.1 Jatrophihabitans sp.
CGAGCCGACCCGCAGGGCCGGTCGTACCTGGGCCTGGTCGGCGATCGGCTGCCGGACGGCGCGGCGCTGCTGCCGGTGCTGCGGCAGGCGGTGGCCGACCGCGCGCTGCCGTCCGAGCTCGCGGCGGTGCCGCCGGCGGACACCGCGGCGGTGCTGGCGGCTGCCGCCGACTGGCTGACCGGCCTGGACCAGCGGCTGCCGGCGGCCGGTCCGGACGATCGCTGGCAGCCGGCCACCCTGGGCTACCGCTGCCAGCTGCCGGTGGTCGGCTCGGACGGGCCGTTCGCCGACGCGCAGCTCGGCGATTGGGCGGGCGAGGAGCTGGACTGGTTCCACTTCGACCTGACCGCGCCGAGCGGTACCGCACCGGCCTACCCGGCCGGCTTCCCGACCGCCGGGGATCTCCAGGCCAGCGGCGTGCCGCACCCGCTGAGCTACCCCGGCAGCCCCGACTCCCGGTACTGGGCGATGGAGGACGCCGGCGTGAACTTCGCCGGCATCCCCACCGGGCCGTCCGACCTGGCCCGGATGCTGGTGATCGAGTTCGCCACCGTCACCTCGCCGGACTGGTACCTGCAGCCGCTCCGGCTGCCGGTCGGCGCGCTGCACACGGTCAGCCTGACCGTCACCAACACCTTCGGCGAGACCACCGAGATCCCGCTGCTGGCTCCGAGCCTCGCCGCGCCCGGCCGACCGGCCCCCGCCGAGCCGGACTGGATCCTGTTCCGGCCCAGCGTGGCCGGCGCCGGGGTGCTGGACGGGCTGCTGCTGCCCAGCCTGACCGCCGACCAACTGCGATCCGGGCCGATCGAGTCGGTGGCGCTGGTCCGCGACGACAGCTACCAGCGCGGCTGGGCGCTGGAGACCACGGTGGCGGCGGCCGACGGCCGGGTGCTGGACCGGCGGACGGCCAGCCCGCCGCCACCGGCGCCGCGGCCGCCGGTGGACGACGGTTCACAGCTGCGCTACCTGCTGCAGAATGCCGTGCCGGAGTGGGCCTTCCCGCTGGTGCAGGACGATCCGGCGGTGCCGCTGGTACGGCTCGAGCTACCGGATCCGGCGGTGCCGCCGCACGGCGTGCTGCTGGCCGAGCTGACCGGCCAGCCGGTGCAGCAGCAACTGGTGCCGCCGTGGCAGGCCACCCTGATCCGGCAGCGCCGGTTCGCCCGCGGGCCGGCCGGCCAGCTGCTGAGCTGGACCGCGCGCCGCTACCGGTTCGGTGGCTCGGCCGCCAGTGTGGCGCTGGACTTCGACCAGGCGGTGGCCGAGGGCTGAACCGCGCGGCCCCGGCGTGAAGTCCGAGCCGTGAGCTCGTGCGAATTCTCGCCTTGACGGCAGTGAGGGGCATCACTAGAAAAGGCTTACAGTCTTTCCCCACTCACACCCGTGGAGCAGACATGCAACTCTCCGTCCCGTCGCTTCGCCGCGTAACCCGCAGGCGGTCGAGCGGCCTCACTCGTCGCCGGGTGACCGGCATCGCCACTGCCCTGGCGGCAGTGGCCGCACTCGGCCTGGCCGGCTCCGCGTCGGTGTCCGCCTCGCCCCGGCTCGGCGCCAACGCCCGGCCGATCGAAGGCAACGTGGTGGCCAACCTGTTCGAGTGGAACTGGCCGTCGGTGGCCCACGAATGCCAGACCGTGCTCGGCCCGAAGGGTTACGCCGCGGTCCAGGTGGCACCGCCGCAGGACTCGCTGTCGCGGACCGCCACCGACAGCACCACGGTGCTGCACCCGTGGTGGGAGGTCTACCAGCCGGTCGACTACAACCTGACCAGCCGGATGGGCAACGAGGAACAGTTCAAGTCGATGGTGCGGACCTGCCGTGCCGCCGGGGTGAAGGTCATCGTGGACGCGGTGATCAACCACATGACCGGCCAGGGCTCGGTCTCGTACGGCGGCGTGCACTACACCAAGTACAGCTACCCCGGGCTGTACGGACCCAGCAACTTCCACGGCCCGACCGGGCAATGCCCCAGCGCGGACGGCAACATCGACGACTTCAACAACTACACCCAGGTCTTCAAGTGCGAGCTGGTCTCGCTGTCCGACCTGCGGACCGAGACCGACTACGTGCAGAACAAGCTGGCCGGCTACCTGAACAAGCTGCTGTCCTACGGCGTGTCCGGCTTCCGGGTGGACGCGGCCAAGCACATCGGCCAGCCGGATCTGCACGAGATCTTCGAGCGGCTGCACCGCACGGTGGACGGTGAGCGTCCGTACCTGGCGCTCGAGGTGGGCACCGGCAGCCCCGGCCGGATCGCCCCGCAGGCCTTCACCGGCCTCGGCAACGTGCTCGGCTTCGACTTCGCCGGCCAGCTCGAATCGGCCTTCAAGAGCTACACCAACCCGGCCGCCGGCAACATCGGCGACCTGAAGTACCTCGGTGAGCAGAGCGGCCTGCTGCCCAGCGACAAGTCCTATGCCTTCGTGGAGAACCACGACACCGAGCGCAACGGCTCCACGCTGAACTACAAGGACGGCGCGCTGAACACCCTCGCGACCGAGTTCATGGTGGCCTACGGCTACGGCACCCCGTCGGTGTACGCGGGCTTCGACTTCGTCACCGGCGACGACTCGCCGCCGGCCGAGGCGAACGGCTTCGTCACCGACACCACCTGCGGCAGCGGCTGGGAGTGCACCGACCGGATCATGGGCGTGGCCAACCTGGTGGCGTGGCACAACGCCGCCGGCAACGCCGCGGTGACCAACTGGTACGACGACGCGGTGAACCTGATCGCGTTCAGCCGTGGCCACAAGGCGTGGATCAGCATCAACAACGAGACCACGCCGCAGACGCACACCTTCGCCACCGGGCTGCCGCGCGGAACGTATTGCGACATCATCCACGGCACCGTCTCGCACCGGCACTGCTCCGGCCCGACCGTGCACGTCGACGCGCACGGCATGGCGCACGTGACCGTGCCGGCCAAGGACTCGGTGGCGTTCAGCGTCCGCGACCGGGTCTGACCGCTCCCTCGCTTGACGCGTTGACGCCGTTGGCGCCGTGACGAATTGTGCGGCCCGAACCGACAGGAACTCCCGGCCGGGATGTCGGTTCGGGCCGCACGATGCCCTTAGCGCCGCGCATTGCCCTTGGCGGCGCGTGCCCTTGGCTGTGCATGCGCTCCTAGGTCAGGAACTTGATCACGGCGGTCAGGCCGACCACCACGATCACCCCGCGCAGTACGACCGGCCGCAGCCGGCGGCCGACCAGGGCACCGACCTGACCGCCGACGGCGGAGAAGATCGCGATCGTCACCGCGTAGGTCCAGTCGGGGTGCGCGACCACGGCGAACAGCAAGCCGGCGACCAGGTTCACGATCAGCGACAGCACGTTCTTCAGCGCGTTCACCCGTTGCAGGTCCGAGTCCAGCAGCGCGCCGAGCATCGCGATCAGCAGCACGCCCTGCGCCG
>DASUAC010000040.1:0-3563 GCA_035763985.1 Jatrophihabitans sp.
GTCAACACCGCGCTCAGCCGGGACGGCTACACCACCAGCGACTACACCATGGTGGTGCAGACCTATCCGTCCCCGCTGCCGCCCGGCCCCGGCATCCGCTACACCGAGTCCGGCTACACCCGGCAGGACACCGGCGGCTGCGGATTCTGGAACAACGACGCCACCTGGGCGAACAACACGATGCTGCCGACCGTCAACAATGCGGTGACCTCCGCGGCCAACGCGACCGGACTGCCCAACATCAAGATCCTGAACGTGACCAGCCTGCTGAACGGCCGGCGGCTGTGCGAGACCGGCGTGTACAAGCTGCAGGAGACGTCCTTGGCCAACTGGCAGAGCCCGGGCGCGGTCGATCTCAGCGAATGGGTCGAGAACATCCGGACGGTCACCGCCACCTACGGCCCGTACTACGTCCAGGAGTCGCTGCACCCCAACTACTGGGGCCAGCTCGCGCTGCGCAACTGCCTGCGGCAGGTCTACAACGGCGGGACGGTCCGCGCCGGCACCTGCACCCGGTCGGCGAACGGCCTGGATTCGCTGGGCGAACCGAACGTCACGCTGCAGTAGCCGACCCTCGACTGCGTTCTGCACGCCCTGGCGTGCAGAACGCAGCGTCCAGGGCCGGGGTCACGCCGGACGGCTCAACCGCGATAGGCCAGGGCGAACCGGGGCCGACCGGCCAGATCCGGCCGGTCGGCCACCGCACACCAGTCACCGGCCGCCCGCAGCAAGACCGGCACCGTCTCGCCCTGGCTGGCGTCGTGCTCGATCACCAGCAGCCCGTCCGGCCGGAGCAGCCGGGCAGCCGCGCGCAGCAACGCCGGCATCAGCGCCAGCCCGTCCGGACCGGCGAACACCGCCTGCGCCGGGTCATGCGCGACCTCGACCGACAGCTCGGCCCGGATCGCCTCCGGCACGTACGGCGGGTTGCTGAGCAGCACGTCGAACCGGCCGGCGTGCTCGGCCAGCAGGTCGGTACCGGCGATGTCGGCCGGCACCACCTCGATCGGCGGGTCGCCGGCCGCTGCCCGGTCCGCGGCGTTGCGGCGCAGCCAGGCCAGCGCGGCCGGGTCGGCCTCCACCGCGTGGACGGACGCCTGCGGGTACTCGTGCGCCACCGCCAGCGCGATCGCACCGGAACCGGCGCACAGGTCTGCCACCAGCCGGGCACCGGCCAGCCGGTCCCCGGCCAGGTCCACGATCAGCTCGGTCTCCGGCCGTGGGATGAACGCCCCCGGCCCGACGGCCAGCTCCAGATGCCGGAACGGGGCGCGTCCGGTCAGGTGCTGCACCGGCACGCCGGACGCCCGGCGGCCGATCAGCTCGGCGTAGCCGGCGGCCTGCGGCTGGCTCAGCGGCGGCTGCAGCAGCAGCCGGCTGCGCGGGCACCCGAGCAGGTGGGCCAGCAGCAACTCGGCGTCCACCCGGGGCGAGCCGGCCCCCGCGGCGGCGAGCCGGCCGGCGGCCTGCCGCAGCGCCGCCGGCACCGGGGAACCGGACTCAGCCATCCGGCTCAGGCGCCGCCGGACAGCGCCGCCTCGACGTCGGCGCGGGTCAGCGCGTCGATCACGTCGTCCAGCGCGCCGTCGAGCACTTGGTCGAGGTTGTAGGCCTTGAAGTTGACCCGGTGGTCGGCGATCCGGTTCTCGGCGAAGTTGTAGGTACGAACCCGCTCGGACCGGTCGACGGTGCGTACCTGGGAGCGCCGCGCATCCGAGGCCTCCTGCTGGGCCGCCTCCTGGGCGTGCGCGAGCAGCCGGGCCCGCAGCACCCGCAGTGCCGCCTCCCGATTCTGCAGCTGGCTCTTCTCGTTCTGCATGGCCACCACCGTCCCGGTCGGCAGGTGGGTGATCCGGACCGCCGAATCGGTGGTGTTCACGCTCTGCCCGCCCGGCCCGGACGAGCGGTAGACATCGATCCGCAGGTCGTTCATGTCGATCTCGACGTCCACCTCCTCGGCCTCCGGCAGCACCAGCACGCCGGCCGCCGAGGTGTGGATCCGGCCCTGGGACTCGGTGACCGGGACCCGCTGCACCCGGTGCACGCCGCCCTCGTACTTCAGCCGGGCATAGACCGGATTCTCGGTGCTGCGCGACCGGATCGCCGCGGTGACCGACTTGTGGCCGCCCAGGTCGGTCGGTTCGTCGTCGAGCACCTCGACCTGCCAACCCTGCCGCTCCGCGTAGCGCAGGTACATCCGCAGCAGGTCGCCGGCGAACAGCGCGGATTCCTCGCCGCCCTCGCCCGCCTTGATCTCCAGGATCACGTCCTTGATGTCGTTCGGATCCTTGGGCACCAGCTGCTCACGCAGCCGGGCCTCCAGCTCCGGGATCCGGGCGGCCAGCTGCTCGGCCTCGTCCGCGAAGGCCGGGTCCTCGGCTGCCAGCTCACGCGCCGCCTGCTCGTCGGCCCGCACCGAGTCCAGCTCGCGCGAGGTGCTCACGATCGGCGCCAGCTGGGCGAACCGGCGGCCCAGCCGGCGCGCGGCGTTCTGATCGGCGTGCACCGCCGGGTCGGCAAGCGCCGCCTCGGTCTCGGCGTATTCGGCCAGCACCTGGGCCAGCGTGGCCGACCCGTCGGCAGCTGTGCTCATCACGACATCCTCGAGGTACGTACCGCGGACAGCGGTTGGGCGATCGGACAAAAGAAACGGCGCCCGTGGCCATCCGCTGTCGCGGACGGGCCAGGGGCGCCGTTGAAGTAGCTAGGACGTGGTGCGCTGGCGCTTGCCGTAGCGCTTCTCGAACCGGTCCACCCGGCCGCCGACGTCCATGATCTTCTGCTTCCCGGTGTAGAACGGGTGGCAGGCCGAGCAGACCTCGGCGTGCAGCTGGCCGGACTTGGCGGTGCTGCGGGTGGTGAAGGTGTTGCCGCACGAGCAGGTCACCTGGGTGACGACGTACTCGGGGTGAATGCTCTGTTTCACGATGGTTCCCTCTCTGTGCACCGCGGGATCGGTGCCGGTAATGGCCGCCGGGTCGCCGCCAGCCTTGGCGTCGCCGTTGCTGGCGCGAGTGCTGGTCGTACGTGGCGTGAACCGGAGCCGGGTTTCGTCAACCAGACAGTGTGCCAGTTCTGGTCACGCCGAGCCAAACGCGCCCCGGCCGGTGAACATTCCTGCCATGCCCGCTCGGCACGGGCATCATCGATGCATGCGCATCCGGCTGCCGAGCTGGTCGGCCACCACGCCGGCCGGCCGGCTGCTGCTCGTGGTCGCCGCGGTGCTGGGCGTGCTGGCGGTGGGTGCCACCTCGGTGGCGCTACGCACCCCGCCGACCCGGCTGACCCGGGTGATCGCCGCCGACCCGCCGGTCGTCGCGGCGCTGGACGCGGCCGGCTGCCCGACCGCCGCGCGCTGCCTGGTTCGGGACGGTCTGCCGGCCCATATCCGGCAGGCGATCCAGCACGGGTTCCCGGCCAGCCGGCTGCTCTGGCAGAGCAGCACCGTGGATGCCGGCACCGGCGAGCTCTACCAGGTGCAGGCCGCCGCGTCGCTCGGCCCGGGCGCCGATCTGCTGCTCACCGCGCAGTGCGTGCCCGGCTCGGGGGCGCGAGACTCGGCC
>DASUAC010000041.1:0-3024 GCA_035763985.1 Jatrophihabitans sp.
CGAAGTCGAGCACGTCGTCTACCTCACCGGTATAGGGCAGCCGGGTGCCCGGCCGGCGAACCCGGTTCCGCTCGCCGATCCAGCCGACCCACCGCTCGTACCAGTCGAACGCGTCCCGGTAGTGCGGCAGCAGCCGCGGCCAGATCGCCTTCAGCACCACCAGCCGGGACGAGATTTCCTCGCTGGCGTCGATGAGTTGCGCGGGCAGCGCGGGTGCCGCGAACCGGCGCAGGCTGGCGAACACGTCCGGATGCGCACTCGCCACCTCGACCGCCTTCGCCAGCTCCGAGGGCAGCAGCGGCGGTTCGAAGTAGCCGGCCGGCCGGTCGATCGGGTGGCCGTCCCGGTACATCGGCGCCTCGGCGAAGGGGCACAGGGTGAACAGATGGGCGCGGTGGCCGCCGATCTCCAGGAACTCGAAGAACCGGCCGAGGGTGTCCGCCAGCGTCTCCCTGGTCTCGGTCGGGTAACCCATGATGAAGCCGGTCACCGGCCGGATGCCGACCGCGGCCGTCTTGGCCACGATCCGCCGGCACCGCTCGATGTCCAGGTTCTTGTGGATGGTGCTCTGCATGGCCGCCGATCCGGTCTCGATTCCGTAGTAGATCTCGGCACATCCGGCGGCTGCCATCAGCTCCAGCAGTTCCTCGTCGATGGTGTCGGTCCGGGTGCTGCAGCTCCAGGTCACCCCGGGCGCGGCCTCGACCACCCGCTCGCAGAACTGCCTGGTCCAGACGCGGTTGCAGGTGAAGATGTCGTGCGAGAACGTCACGTGCCGGCGGCCGGCCGCATGCCACAGCGACAGCTCCCGCAGGATCCGGTCGATCGACTTCATCCGGTACCGGCGGTCCCAGAACGGCGCGGTGGCGCAGAAGTGGCAGCTGAACGGGCAGCCCCGGCCGACGTCGAGGTAGACCGCGGAATCGGCCGTCACGCCGGCCGCGGCGAGGTCCGGGATCGGCAGCTCGTCCAGTGCCCGGATGACCGGCCGGGCCGGATTGTCGAGGACCGCCCCGGTCGCCGAGCGCCAGGACAGGCCGGCCACCTCGGTCGGTGGCCGGTCGGCATCGAGGTGCTCGAGCAGCTGCGCGAAGGTCTGCTCACCCTCGCCGCGCACCACGTAGTCGATGCAGCCGAACCGTTCCAGCAGGTCGTGTGCCAGTGGAGAACTGCCCGGCCCGCCAAGGCAAATCAGCGCCTGCGGATCCTGCCGCTTGAGCTCGGCCGCCAGCACCACCGTGTGATGCAGCGAGTCGGCGTCGGTCATCAGGCCGACCAGCCGGTCGTCCGGCTGCTTGATCGCCCCGGCCAGCCGGGCGAAGAACTGCTCGTCGTTGGCGACGCCGCCGGCGTTGATCAGGCCGTTCACATCGGTGACCCGGATGCCGGCCGGCACGCCGTGGGCCTCGGCGTACGCCTTGAGGCACAGCAGGCCCATCGGAACGAAGCTCTGCAGCGGGATCGGATCACCGGCCCGGTGGTCCATCGTCATCGCGCTGTGGTCCAGGTGCAAGCTACTGACCAGGCTGACCTTCATGGGTGCCCACTCCTCGCCTCGATCGAGCATCGCCACCCGGACTGCTCGCTCGGCTGGTTGCCGCCGATGTCCCAGCGCACGTGTCCCAGCGCACGTTGGCAGCGAGCTGGGCCGAGGGCGTCCGGCGCAGCAGACTATATGGCCCGGACAGGCTGGCTACGTACGGCGAAAAGCGCCCGGCGACTGGCTGGTAGTGGCCACCGGCCCGGGTAATTCTCGCCATCGCGCGGCCGCAGCGGGCGGCAGCGCGCCCGGGGCGATCCGGCGGTGGTGATGCCTCGCCGGTCCGATGGCGAATCAGCGCCATCGATTGGCGCTATCTTCCCTTGCAGGGCATCGGCAGACGGACCACAGTTGTGCCGCGGCGCCAAGCCGGTCCTCCGCACCGGAGGGCCTTTCCGCCGGCCGACACAGCTCGTTGGCTGCGAGCAGGAACTCAATCCAAGAATGGGAGTGCAGCCATGCCTGAAGCATTGACCGAAGAAAGAGTGCTGGACTGGTTCGGCGAAACCATCCGAGCGTACGAGCGCGGCGACGAGCGGTTCTTCGACTTCTTCGCCAGCGACTCCTCGGTGTTCACCGTCAGCTCGCCGACCCGGATCGACGGGATCGAGATCTACAAGAGCGGCTTCGCCCCGTACTTCGTGGGGACCGAGCGGGTGTCGCAGATCCTGTCCCCGGACGTCCGGATCCTCGGGCCGGACTCGGCGCTGCTCACCTTCCACAACCGGATCCTGGTCAAGGGCATCGCCACCAACATCCGTGGCACGGTGGTGATCCAGCGGCAGGACGACGGCGAACTCCGCTTCGTGCACATGCACAACTCGCCGCTGACCCAGGCCTCGGCGCCGGCCCTGGCACCGCGGGATCTGGAGAGCATCACCGTGCTCGAGGAGCGGGTCGCGGCCGCCTCCGCGATGACCGGCACCCCGAAGTAACGCGCTGCGGCGATCGGGGTGAGCACTCGCCCGAAGGTGGCCGTCGTCGGGATCGACGGCTTCTCACCCGTGGTGATGGACCGGCTGGTGACCAGCGGGCGGTTGCCCGCGATCGCCGCGCTGTCCGAGGGCGTCACCGCCCGGCTGGTCTCCACGCTGCCGGCCACCACCCCGGTCGCCTGGGCCTCGATGATGACCGGTGCGCCGCCGGCGACCACCGGCATCGAGGGCTTCCTGGTTCACCAGCCAGGCGATCCGCTGGACGAGCGGGTGAGCGGCTGCTACTCCTACCGATGCCGCGCGCAACCGATCTGGGAGGCCACCTCGATCGCGGACAAGCGAGCCTTCGTGGTCAAGTTCCCGCTCTCCTACCCCTCCGCGTCGGCCACCTTCCGGCTGGACGGCGCGGCGGGCTGGGGTGGCCTGACCTGCCTGCACGAGGTGGCGTCCCGTTCCATCGGCAGCTTCGAGGCCGGCACCGCCGGCCGAACGCCGGACGGACCGGCCCGCTGGTCCTGGTCGATCCCCACGCTGTGGGGCGGCGCGCCG
>DASUAC010000042.1:0-2830 GCA_035763985.1 Jatrophihabitans sp.
CCGAGCACGCGCTGACCTCCGGCGGCGATGCCGAGGCGGCCGCCTACCTGGAGATCGAGGTGGGCGAGCAGGTGCTGTGGGGTGTCGGCATCAGCCAGTCCATCGTCGGCGCGTCGCTGCGGGCGGTGATGAGCGCGGTGAACCGGATCGCCCGGAACCTGCGGCCGTCGGTGCCGGCCGGTTCGGTGTCCGCCTGACGGCTGGCCGCATTCCGGACCCGGCCGGTCGCGATGCCGGCAGCTAGCGACGGCCGGTTGCGATGCCGGCAATGTGCCGGCCGATCTCCAGCGCGCTGGTGGCCGCCGGGGACGGGGCGTTCAGCACGTGCACGTTGCGGCGATGTCGCTGGATCAGGAAGTCGTCCACCAGGGTGCCGTCCGGGCGCAGTGCCTGCGCCCGGACGCCGGCCGGGCTGGGCACCAGATCGGCCTCGGTGATCTCCGGCACCAGCCTGGCCAGGCTGGCGGCGAACCGCTTCGCCGACAGCGACCGGAGCACCTCGGCGGCGCCGGTGGCCAGGTGCCGTCCGGCCAGCCGCCAGAAGCCGGGGTAGCCGAGGACCGCGGCGACGTCCGCCGGACGGACGGTGGACCACCGGTAGCCCTCGCGGGCCAGCGCCAGCACCGCGTTCGGGCCGGCATGCACGCCGCCGTGCACGCTCCTGGTCAGGTGCACGCCGAGGAAGGGGAACCGTGGGTCCGGCACCGGGTAGATCAGGCCCTTCACCAGATGCCGGGCGGCCGGCCGCAGCTCGAAGTACTCGCCGCGGAACGGCACGATCCGGGCGGGGAGTTCGGTCAGGCCGTCGGCTTGCGCCAGCCGGTCGGCGTACAGCCCGGCGCAGTTGACCAGCACGTCGGCCGGCACCGGACCGGCCTCGGTCTGCACGACGGTGCCGGCGCGGCCGGGGTGCAGCCCGGTCACGGCGGTGCCTAGCCGCAGCTCGGCACCCCCCGCCACCAGGTCCTCGGCCAGCGCCCGGCACACCGCCGGGAAGTCGATGATCGCGGTGCCCGGTACCCGCAACGCGGCCAGCGCCCGGACGAACGGCTCGTACTCCCGGGCCTGCTCCGGACCGAGCCGGCTCACCTCGATCCCGTTGGCCACCCCGCGCTCGTACAGCGCGGCCAGCCGCGGCAGCTCGGCAGGCTCGGTGGCGACGATCAGCTTGCCGGTGACCCGCACCGCGATGCCGCGCTCGGTGGCGTAGGAGATGATCGAGGCGGCGCCGGCTCGGCACAGCCGGGCCTTGGCCGAGCCGGGCGGGTAGTAGATGCCGGAGTGCACCACGCCCGAGTTGTGGCCGGTCTGGTGCGTGGCCAGCTCGGTCTCCTTCTCCAGCACGACGACGGTCGCGCTCGGCTCGGCACGCTGGATCGCCCGGGCGCTGGCCAGTCCGACGATGCCACCGCCCACTACCACGTAGCGGGTGGCCGGCGGCCGGGTCAACCGACCGCTCGTCCCGGCACGGCCGGACCGGCAACCGGCTTCCGGCGGCGCAGCCAGCCACCGAAGGCGAATGCCGCCAACAGCAGGAACAGCAGGCTCAGCCCGGCCAGCAGGTACAGCGCCGGACTGTGCCGGTCGGTGGCCGGGCTCACGGAGAAGCTGCCCAGGCCGGGCGCGGCGGCCCCGGCGGCCACCAAGGGCTTCGGCCCGGTCGACGGACCCTCGGACAGCAGCGGCTGCACCGCGTCCAGCACCGGGTTGGCGGCGTTCGTCGCCGGCACCGCGGCGGCGACCGCTGCGGCCGGGTCGATCACGCCGAAGCCGTACGCGGGATCCCGGCCGGCCGGCCCGCGGTCGGTCGCCGTGCTGAGCAGCCGGGTGAGGATCTGCCGGGCGGATTCGGCCGGGTACCGCGACCAGATCAGCGCCAGCGCGGCCGAGGTGAGCGCGGTGGCCTGCGAGGTGCCCTCGCCGATGTAGGCCGAGTCCCGGCTCAACGAGGGGATGTCGGTGCCGGGCGCGGTCACCGTCAGGTACGGATGCCGGGAGGAGAACGACGCGACGTCGGAGTTGCGGTCGACCGCGCCGACCGAGACCACGCCGAGGCAGACGCCGGGTTCCTCGACCGGGGAGTTCTCGTCACCGGAGTTGCCGGACGCGGCGACCACCAGCACGCCCCGGCGCACCGCCCGCAGCACCGCCTGCTGCACCGCGCCCGGGCATGGATCCGGTCCGTCGGTGCTTTCCTCCCGGACGCCGCCGAGGCTCATGTTGATGATGCGGGCACCGTGATCCACCGCGTAGTCGATGGCGCCCGAGGTGGCGTTGCCGGGCGGTGTGCCGTGCCGGACCACCCCCTTCAGCGGGACGGCGATCGGCAGGATCCGCGACTGCGGCGCCAGGCCTTCGATACCGGCGAAACCCTTGCTCGCCACCATGATCGAGCTCATCGCGGTGCCGTGCGAGAAGTCGTCGCTGTCGTAGTCGGTCCGGCCGTCCGAGCCGTTGCCGGTGAAGTCGGCACCCGGCAGCACCTTGCCCTGCAGCTCCGGCAGGCTGGCCTGCACACCGGTGTCGATCTCGGCGATGGTGATGCCATGCCCGTCCGCGCCGGATGCCCACAGCGCGGGCACCCGCCAGCTGTCGAACCACCACTCCGGTGCCGCCGGCGGGCCGGGCGCGGCGACCGCCGCCGCCGGCAGGACGAGCACCAGCAGCGCGGTGGCCAGCGCCGCCAGCCGCCGCCTCATGAGCTGCTCCAGTAGATCGCGCCGAGATCGGCGACCGAGGCACGTGCATGCAGATCCAGATCGGTGTCACCGGAGCGGCGGACCGGCTGGTTGTTGAAGTCCCAGACCTGCCAGCTGCCGCGCACGGTGAC
>DASUAC010000043.1:0-9268 GCA_035763985.1 Jatrophihabitans sp.
CGACGTGGTCAGGCCGGCGCCGGACGGCCAGCTCAGCGCGGGCTCGGCCAGCGCCGTCGCGCTGCAGGGCCGCATCCCGACGACGCCACCGCCTGGCGCGGGAAGCGGCCGGGGCATGTTCGCGCTGACCGCGGCCAAGCAGACCGCGCCCACCTTCGGTGAGTCGGTCGTCGTCACCGACGGCGCCAGCACGCTCAGCCAGCAGGGCAGCAACGGATCCTGGGTGAGCGCCCACGTGCCGAGCGCGCTGGCCTTCAACGAGTCCAACGCGATGACCGTGCCGTCGCCGGGCGCGCAGCTGTCCCCGGGCCGGACCGCCACCATCGAGGCCTGGGCCTGCCCGGTCGACGGCACGCCCTCGCGCGTGCTGCACTACGACGCCGGAGCGGCCACCGAGCTCGGCGCCGTCACGCCCGCGTACTTCCTCGGCACCGTCGGCATGTCCACGCTCGAGTACGCCAGCTTCACCCCGACCATCCCGTACGACGGCTCCTACGTTCACGTGCCCGCCGACCAGGTGTTCGGCCCGGCGTCGACCACCGGCTTCACCTGGGAGGCGTGGATCCGCCCGGACGAGACCCCCGCCCCACCCGGCAACGTCTACGGATGCGTGACGCAGGCGCAGGACACCGTGGTCCCCGACGTGGCGCAGTGCCAGCTCGGCCTCACCGCCGACCGCCATCTCAGCTTCGGCTACCGCACCGGCGACCCCGGAAACGCCACCATCGGGACCGTGACCGCGCCCGCGCCGCTGGCCGGCGGGGCCTGGACGCATGTGGCCGTCACCGGCTCGGTCACCGGCCAAAGCTGCGACGTTCGGATCTTCGTCGACGGCCTTCAGGTCGCCGGACCGACCACCGTCACGCTGTACCAGGTCACCGAGGCGCCGTTCGTCTGCCTCGGCGCCAGCGACATCGCGAACGTGAGCATGTTCGGCGCGATCGGCGAGGTGCGTTACTGGTCCTACGCCAGGACATCGGTCGAGTTGCGCCGGACGATGAACACCTCCCTGCACGGCACCGAGCCCGGCCTGGTGGGCTACTGGCCGCTGAACGAGGATCCCGTCGGGGGCACGTTCGCCAATCAGGCGGTGGCCACCGGTTCGGCGCTGAACGGCACGCTGCAGCCCAACTCCTCCCAGCAGGTGTCGGCCTCCAGTGACGGCGAGTTCGTCAACATCATCGCCGGCGTCGGCGGCGCCGCGCCGGTGCTGGCCCGCAGCTTCATGCGGGCCAACCACTGGAACCATCTGGCCGTCGTGTACGAGTCGGCGGGCGGCGCCTGGCTGAACCGGAACGGGCTGACCAGCGAACTCGTCGACTACGGCGTCTGCACCGACTCCTCCAGCCTGCAGATCGGCGAGCAGGCCAGCGTCGAGGCCTGGGTCCAGATCGCCGCCCCCACGATCCTCAACCAGACGATCCTTGCGCAGTGGGGAGTGCAGCAGTCCGACCAGGCCTATCAGTTCGGGGTCGGCGCGAACGGCGTTCCCTACCTGTCCGTCACGGTGAGCAACCCGGTCTCCGGCGCCGTCGTCCAGGTGAGTGCCACCGGCAAGACTGCGGTGACCGACGGCAAGCCGCATCACGTCGCCGCGACGTATGCCAGCGTCACCGGCGGATCCAACAGCGTCACCGTCACCGTGACCGTGTACGTCGACGGGGTGGCCGGGGACGCCAAGGCCCAGACCCTGACCGGCACTCCGACGGCGACGGTGGTCGCGTCCAAGCAGCCGGTGACCCTGGGCATCAGCGCGCTCGCCTCCGCGAACACCGGCACGGTGGCACTGGAGCTGCAGGCGCCGTTCCAGGGTCTGCTCACCGGGGTCCGGTTCTGGTCGGTGGCCATGACCGCCGCCCAGGTCACGGCCGCCATGACCAGCTACGCCGACTACGACGGCGCGGCCGGCGTCGTGTCGGCATGGTGGTTCGGCGAGGGCACGGGCGTGGTCGCCGAGGACTCGGTCAGCGACAACGACATCAACCTCAGCGACACCGACATGTGGTCGGCCTTCGCCGCCATCTCTCAAACCACCTGCTATGGCAACGGAATGCCGATCGGCCTGGTCTCCGCGCCACCGTCCGGCGCCACCGGCGGCTACCCCACCGGCGACTCGCAGTGCACCGTCGGGGCCTATACCCAGGGCGGCTCCTATCTTGACTGCTTCGACGGCTCGCTGGCCGAGGTGCGGGTCTGGGCGGCCGCCCGCAGCTGGGACCAACTGCTCGACACCATGTACCGGCCGCTGAGCGGTGCCGAGCTCGACCTGCGCGCGTACTGGCGGCTGGACGGCGACACGAGCGACGCCACCGGGCGCGGCAGCACCGGAACCCTGGTGGGCAGCCCCGCGCCGACCTTCACCCCCTCGGAAGCCCCGGTGGCCAACGAGGGACCGCAGGTACGCAACGTCTACAACGGCCCCGCCACCGACTTCCACCAACCCCTCGTCGGGCGGGCCAGCGTCATCGAGTACGCCGAGAGCGACGTGCACTCCGACGGCGTCCCGGCGGCGGTGATGCGACGCGCCTACTTCCTGCGCAACCCGTCGCTGGTGATGTTCACCGGCTACGGCCTCGGCGAGATGGCGCTGACCTACCTCGGCCAGGTGCAGACCAATCCCAGCCTCATCGGTTTCATCGAAGGCGCCCCGCCGGTGCCCAGCGAGAACCTCTCCCGCCCGCTCTACACCTCGGCGCTCGGGTACAACTCCTACATCGACGCCTCGACCGTCCGGCTGGATGTCGGCTCGACCACGGCGATGACCTTCAGCTCCTCGGACTACCGCACCAAGCTGAAGATGGACCTGGACGCCAAGGTCGGCATCACGGGCGAGTGGGCGACCCAGGTCCTGTTCACGGTGGCCGGGGTCGCGTACACGATCATGAAGGGCAAGACCAAGGCGACGGTGCACCACAAGTCCGCGCTGACCCAGGCTACCCAGCACGACGACAGCTACGTATCGGCGTGGACGAGAACGGTGAGCGACACGCTCGGGCTGCGCGGCTCGTGGGAGACGCCGCCCGACTTCCTCAACACCGACGTCGGGCGGCGGTATCAGCCGCACAACCAGGGCTACGCGCTGGTCGAGTCACTGACCGCGGACCTGTACGCGATGCGGTTGCGCAGCACGGGCGCGATGGTGGGAAAGATCGTGATCCCGGACCTGGAGATCCCGCCGGACCGCAACATCCTGATGTTCAGGATCCGGCCCGAGTACGTCAAGAACGGCACCCTGGACGGCAAGATCGGCCTGGCCAACGACCCGCACTACCCGCTGGCCGACGTCGAGCGCGGCAGCTACTTCAAGCCACGGGAGGCCTACCGGCTGGCCGCGCAGATCGAGGCCGCGGACACCAAGCTGCAGACCTACTTCGACCAGCTCGACGCGCAGTCCCTCGGACGGCAAGGCCCGGGCAGCCCGTCCCTGGACGCCCAGGCCGGCCAGCAGTTCTACGACTTCGGGGCCGACACGCCGAGCCGCGGGATCGCCAACCGCTACGTCTGGACCGCGGTCGGTGGCTTGCACACCGAGACGGAGAGCTTCTCGGCCACCCACGAGAACACCTACAACGGCAGCTACGACTACACCCACTCGACCGGCTTCGCCGGTGACGTCGAGTTCAACATGCCGGTCGGCCCGTACGGCAGCATCGACCTGCTGTTCGGCGGCCAGATCAAGATCTCGGTGGCCAAGAAGGAGACCGACACCCGAACGGTCGCCCTCACCGTGACCGACCCCTGCGACCCGATGCTGCAGGCCTACGACCCGACGATGAACTCCGGCGCGGGCGGCTATACCGAGAATCCCTGCCCGGGCAAGGTCGACGCCTACCGCTTCATGACGTTCTACCTGCCGCAGTCGGCCGACAACTACCAGGCGTTCTTCTCCGACGTGGTGGATCAGGAGTGGCTGACGTTCAGCAGCGACCCGAATGCCGTCGCGCTGCGAGGGCTGTCCTCCGACGACAGCGGCGTGTGGCGGGTGCTGCACCGGGTCACCTACGTCAGCCGGATTCCCCCGAACTTCGACACCAACCCGTCCCAGACCGTCGCCCCGGCACCTGAGTTGGCGATCGACGTCGAGGACAACGCGTTGCTGATCAGCATGGTGCAGCAGGCTTTGGGCGAGAACCCGCCGACGGGCGCCAACGTCGGCGCTGCGGTAGCCACCGTGCTCGCCCCGACGGACGGGACGTCACCGTCGACGCTCGGAGCCCTCGTACCGTGGTGGGCGGCCTTCCTGGCGAAAGCCCGGGCCGGTGACGCCGAGGCGACAGCCCTGCTCAACCGGCTGCTGAACAATGCTGTCCGGTACTTCCAAGCCGGATACTCCGGCGGGGCGCTTCCTCCTCCGAGCTGACCGAATCAGCGGGCGAACAGCGCGGTGGCGATCTCGGCAAGCCCGACCCGGCACTGGACGTTCATCCCTCCCCCAACGCGCGGCGAGAACTCGTCGAGCTGCTGGCCCCGGCAGCTGTGCGTCCGCGGCTATTCGGCGATCCCGCGGGTGAGCATGACGAGCGTGACGAAGGTGCGGTAGAGCCGGATCGGGTCGTCGTCCACGAGCTGAATCACGGTCGGATCGTCCTTGTCCGGCTCGACCCGTTCGAGCCAGGTCGCCATCTCCGCGAGGTCGGGATTGCGTAGCCGGACGGTGAGGGTCACGGGGAGTTCGATGCGCGCGACCGGCCTGCTGCCGGAGCGGGCCAACGCCTCGACGGCTTCGCGCGCGGTCTCGGCGATCAGCCGGGTGGCCCGCGCCGGGTGCAGGCTCTCGGCGGCGAAGCGGGAAACCGACTGCTTCACCACGGCCGCGCGCGCCTCCGGCCAGTACGGGCGAAGCTCGGCGGCCGTGGTCTGGTCACCGGTCACCAGCACCACCGGCACGCCGTGACCGAGCGCGACGAGGGAGTTGATGCCGGACTCGGCGGCCAGCGTGCCGTTGAGCCGGACCTCGGCGATCGCCGCCGGGTTGTAGGTGTGCGAGAGGGTTGCCGGTCCGCGCGAGGCCGAGCCGTGGTAGGAGACGAAGAAGATCGCGTCGAAGGACTCGTCGAGGCCCTGCATCATGTACAGCGGCTTGTGCCGGCCGGACAGGTACCCGGCTTCCCCGGCCAGCCGCTCCGGCCACAGATTCGCCATCCTGCCGTGCGAATCGTTGACGAGGAACTCGTGCGGGCCGCCGGCCTGGTTGGCCCCGTCGATCGCCGCGTTCACCTCGTCCTGCAGCAGGCCCCGGTAGTGCTCGTAATCCTGCTGGCCGGGGCGGCACTGCTCCCAGTCCACCACCCCGGCCGTGCCCTCCATGTCCGAGGAGATGAAGATCTTCACCGGTGGTCCCTTCTCGGTCTGCGGTTACGTCCGTCCGCCGAGACGGTATCCGGTGCGCCCGTCAGCCGTCCTGGCGATCCGCCTCGGCCCGGCGTTCGGCGCCGCTCTCCCCGATGTCGGTCTCGTCGGCGCCCGCCACCCGGCCCACGACGACAGGCCAACCAGGCCCGCTCCCCCAGGCCGGTATTCGAACAGACCAGCGGCCCGGCAAGGAAACCGCACGGCCAGGAATGACCCCGGTGGCCGCCGGGTTCGAATCCGTATGACTACCGAAGCCAAGCCGGTCAAGCTGCCGGGTCCCGACCATCCGATCACCGTCGAACCGTCGAGTGCGCATGTGCAGGTGCGGGTCGCCGGCCGCACCGTCGCCGACACCCGCAACGCGCTCAGCCTGCAGGAGGCCGACTACCCCGCGGTGCTCTACCTCCCCCGCGAGGACGTCGACCAGAGCCTGCTGGAACGCACCGACCACACCAGCTACTGCCCGTACAAGGGCGACGCGTCGTACTACAGCATCCCGGTCGGCGGCGAGAAGTCGGTCAACGCGATCTGGACGTACGAGTCGCCGCACCCGGCCATGGCGCAGATCAAGGACTACGTCGCGTTCTACCCCGACCGGGTGGACGAGATCACCGTCTCCTGATCCGCCCGGCGGCCCTGTCAGACTGGGCCGATGAGCGACTCCCCCGTACTGGCCCTGACCACCGTCACCCTCGGCGCCGCGGACCCGGTTCGCCTGGCCGGGTTCTATGAACGGCTGCTCGGCTGGCAGATCGAGTCCGACACCGCGGACGCCACCTGGCTGGCCATGCGCAACCCGGCCGGTGGCGTCGGATTGGCCTTTCAGTACGAGGAATTCCACGCCCGTGCGGTGTGGCCCGGCCGTTCCGGTGAGCAGCAGATGATGGTTCATCTGGAGATCCGGGTGGACGATCTGGCGGCCGGGCTGCGGCACGCGTTGGACTGCGGTGCGGAGCTGGCCGACTTCCAGCCGCAGCAGGACGTGCGGGTGTGCCTGGATCCCGAGGGCCATCCGTTCTGCCTCTGGATCGAGAGCTGACGCGATGGGTGACGGCCGGACCACCGACCCGGTCGTCCGGCCGTACCGGGCGGCGGACGATCAGCCGGTACGTCACCTGCTCACCGAGGCGTTCGGTGACGCGGCGGTGGCCGATCTCGCCGGCGAGCTGCGTGGATCGGATGCGCATCGCGCCGCGTTGGTGGCCGAACTCGATACGGCCGTGACCGAGCTCGATACGGCCGTGACCGGGCTCGATACGGCCGTGACCGGACTCGTCCAACTGTCCCGCGGCTGGCTGGACGCCCCGGCCCGGCTGGTGGAGGTGCTGGTGCTCAGCCCGCTCGGCGTGCTGCCGGAACTGCAGCGACGCGGCATCGGCACGGCGCTGGTGCGGGCCGCCGTCGACACCGCGCGGGAGCTCGGCTTTCCGCTGCTGTTCCTGGAGGGTTCGCCGCGGTACTACTCGCGGCACGGCTTCTCCCCCGCCGCCCGGCACGGTTTCCTGCGTCCGTCCCAGCGGATTCCCGAACCCGCCTTCCAGGTGACCGTGCTGCCGGGCTGGCAGGACTGGATGGTCGGTGCGCTCGTCTATCCGGACGTGTTCTGGCGGTACGACATGGTCGGGCTGCGCGGTGAGCGACTGGCGCGGGTCATCGCCGAATCCGGCTAGCCGGGGCCTGGCGACGACTACTAGGCGTACATCGCGTCGATCAACTCCGCGTGCCGCTCCCCCACCACCCGCCGGCGCAACTTCAGGCTGGGCGTCAGTTCCCCGTCCGCGATGGTGAATTCTCGATCGAGCAGGACGAATCGCTTGACCGTCTCCCAGCGGTTGAGCCGCTCGTTGAGCAGATCCAGATAACCCTGCACCAGCTCCCGCACCTCCGGCTGGCGGGCCAGCTCGGCATAGCTCCGGTCGGCCAGCTCGTGCTCGGCCGCCCAGCGGGTGATCGCATCCCGGTCCAGGGTGATCAGCGCGGTGGCGTAGTTGCGGCCGGCGCCGAACACCGCAATGTTTCCGATATACGGGCACAGCGCGCGAAACGCCGACTCCACCGCTGCCGGTGCGACGTACTTGCCGCCGGAGGTCTTGAACAGGTCCTTCTTCCGGTCGGTGATCCGGAGGTATCCGTGCTCGTCGAACTCACCGATGTCACCGGTGGCCAGCCAGCCGTCCGGGCCCAGCACCGCCGCGGTCGCCTCCGGCTGGTTGTGGTAGCCCTCCATCACGCCGGGACCGCGCAGCAGGATCTCGCCGTCCTCGGCCAGCCGCACCTCGGTGCCGGGGAACGGCGTGCCGACAGTGCCGAACACGTACCGGTCGAGCCGGTTGCACAGCGACGCCGCACTGGTCTCGGTCAGCCCGTAACCCTCGAGCACCGGAATGCCGATGGCGGCGAACCATTCGGCGATCTTCGGATCCAGCGGCGCCGAGCCGGAGCTGAGGAACCGCAGCCGGCCACCGAACCGGGCCCGCACCTTGCTCAGCACCAGCCGGTCGGCGATCGCGTATTGCCCTGCCAGCACGGACGAAACGTCCTGTCCGTTGCGTCGTACCCGGGCGACGTGGCCGCCCACCCGGACCGCCCAGCCGAACAGTTGCCGCTTGGCCCATCCCTCGGCCGCGATCGCGCCGGTGACCCCGGCATAGACCTTCTCGAAGATCCGCGGCACCGCCCCCATCCAGGTCGGCCGCACCACGGCGAGGTTCGGCATGATGTTCTCGATGCTGCCGTCCACCGCGGTGGCGAAGCCGATCTGCAGCGGCAGCATGATCAGCAGGTTGCCGAACACGTGCGCCAGCGGCAGCCAGAGGTACTGCAGATCCGCCGCGCTCAACTCGCCGACCGCGGCCACGGTCGCTGCCTCGTAGGTCAGCGCCGAGTGCCGCAGCCGGACGCCCTTGGGCCGGCCGGTGGTGCCCGAGGTGTAGATCAGGGTGGCCAGGTCCTGGGCCTGGATGCCGGCCACCCGCTCCATCACCGCACCCGGTCGCTGCCGCAGCAGTACGGCGCCCAGCTCGCGCACCTCGTCCAGCCCGATCACCCAGTCCCCGTCGGCCGTGCCGTCCAGCAGGATGACGGTGGTCACCGCCGGCAGGCTGTTCCGGTGCAGGTGCAGTTTGGCCAGTTGGTCGTGGTCCTCGGCGAACACCACCACGCTGCCGGAATCGGCCAGGATGTAGGCCATCTCCTCGGCGTGGGTGGTCGGGTAGACGGTGGTGGTGGCGGCGCCGGCCATCAGGATCGCCAGATCGGCCAGGATCCACTCGATCCGGGTGCCACTGGCCAGCGCGACCCGCTGCCCGGGCCGCACGCCGAGCGCGATCAGGCCGGCCGCCAACCGCTCCACCGCGTCGGCGGTCTGCTGCCAGTCCAGGGAGATCCAGTCACCATCGGCCCGGTACCGGAACGCCTCGGCGGCCGGCGTGGCCTGCACCCGGTCCAGCAGCAGCCGGGCGATGTGCGGCGCCCGGCCCTCGATTATGGAGGGGTCAATCCGTTCACCGGAATGAAAGGTGGCCGCCATGAACACCGATGGTGGCAGGACTACCCCAGGTGGTAAAGACCCCCGCGCGGCGACAACGAGTCAGCGCCGCAGGAACTCAAGCCAACGGAGCCGCGCAGCGGGTCAATACTCCATCCCCATCGCTCGTTTCACCTGGGCCAAGGTTGCCTCGGCCACCTCGTTGGCCTGCCCGGCACCACGGGCCAGCAATTCGGCGGCGTCAGCCGATGAGAACCCCGCCCGGCGCGCTCGGATCGGGGCCAGGAAGTCGTTCACTGCCTCGATCACCAGCTGCTTCAGCGCCAACCCGCCGCCGGCGCCCACCTGGGCGGCGAGCCGGGCCGGCGGCTGCCCGGAGCACACCGAGGCCAGGGTCAGCAGGTTCGCCACCGCCGGCCGCCGGTCCGG
>DASUAC010000044.1:0-7609 GCA_035763985.1 Jatrophihabitans sp.
GCCTCATCGAAGACGACCAGGTTGTCACCGGTGCGCTGGGCAAGCGCCGCGATGAAGTGCTCCGCGACAGTGGACGGCACCGGCACCGGTTCGGCGTCCCGGGCCGCCGCCCGCCGCCGCAACCGTTCGCCGGCGGTGGCGCGTTCCGCCGGGCTGCTGACCTGCTCGAGTTGCCCGGCCAGGGCGGCAAGGGTGAGCCCGGGATGTGCGACCAGTCCCAGATCCACCCGGTGGTTCTTGGCGATGTTCTCGACGTCCAGATCGATGTGAACGATCCGGGCCGACTTGCCGAACGGGTCGGCCAGCCTCGGGTAGACCTCCGGGAAGACGTAGGTTCCGACGATCAGAACCGCATCGGCGTCCCGGACCCGGGCGGCACTGACGTCACCGAACATGTGTCCCAGTTGCCCGCGGTAGAGCGGGTGGCGAGGGTCGAAGTTCACCGCGGAGTGGTTCACCCCCCACACGTCGGCGCCGAGCAGTTCGGCGACCTGGCGCAGCGGTTGCTGCGCCAGCGCCGCGTCGATGCCGTCGCCGATGAGGACCAGCGGCTTGGCCGCCCCGACCAACAGGGAAGCGGCCCGGGCGAGGTGGGCTTCGGGCGGCACCACCTCGGTTACCGGGAGCGGGCTGGGATGGACCGGTTCTTCGTTGAGTTCGTCGAGGACATCGGCGGGCAGGTCGAGGAAGACCGGCCCCTGCGGCGGCGTGCTCGCGATCTTGACAGCGCGCCTGAGCATCCGCAGGACCGACCGGGAATCGGTGACTCGCAGGCTCGCCTTGGTCGCCGGCCGGGCCATCGCGACCAGGTCGGCGGCCATCTGCGCCTCGGTCGCGTCGTAGCGCACGCCAGCGTCGCCGGCGAGTACCACGAGCGGCGAGTGACCGCGTTTTGCCTGATACAGCATGCCTATTCCGTTGCCGACGCCGACGCTGCTGTGCAGCTGGACGACCGCCGGACGCCGAGTGGCGCGAGCGTAACCGTCTGCCATCGCGACCGCTACCGTCTCGTGCAGGCCCAGGATGTAGCGCAGTCGCGGCTCGTCCCCCAGCGCCTCCAGGAGGCCCTGCTCGACTGTGCCGGGGTTGCCGAAGATGTATTGGATCCCGTCAGCCACCAACTGGGCGAGGATCGCGTCGTTCCCGGTGGTTCCCATGGTCTTCTCCTGTCGGCCGCTGCCCCGGCTACCAGCCGAAGCGGCGGAGCCCCTCGTCGAGCACCTCGGCGATCTTCTGTCCGGTCAGGTACGAGTCCGGCGTCGATCGACCGGTGATGAACGGGTAGTCCACGATTACCGACAGCTCTTTGCCGAAGTTGCCGATGTATTCGCCATCGGAGCCGGTTGCGTCCCGCAGGATGTACTCCAGCGGATACGGCGGCGGTCCCATCACGAAGTCGGTGTTGAGGAAGCCGGTGCCGTCCTTGTAGTCGTATTCCTTGCAGTGGCCGGTGACCCGCTTGCCTGCGATGATCGAGCGCCGGTTCTCCCAATCCCGTGCGAAGGCCAGCGCGGCCACCCCGTAGCATTCCGCGCCGACCGGCTTGCCGGCCCGGACGAAGGCGAGGATGAGCTGGTGCACCCGGTCGTTGTTGGCCAGGTCGACGATGGGCCCACTCCCACCGACGATGAGCAGGGCGTCGTAGCCGCGGAGATCCTCGGCCACCCCGTCGAGCGCACGGTGATAGGCCTCAAGCTTGCGCAGGTAATCTTCGTCGGAGGTGTAGGGCCGTTCCGGCAGCCAGCCGGACAGGTCGAGGGGAGCGTCCAGCCGGTCTGACTTGTCGATCTCCCGGGTCAGCTCCGCGACCCGGTTGCTGGTCACCGACCGGCCCAGCGGGGGGTCGATGTAGCCGGGGTCCATGCTCGGCGGCAGCGCGTGCGGGCGCCGGCCGGTCGGCGTCGCGAAGCGGACGTGGTAGCCGCGCTTGTCGAACTCCTCGAGTGGCCCGATGAGTTCTTCGCCCCAGTAGCCGTACTCGGACAGCACGACCAGGATATTGCGAGCAGCAGGTTCGGACATGAGGTTCTCATCTCTGATAGTCGGTCGGAGGATGTGCCTTGCTGGTGGCAGCCATTCTTGGCAGTCGATGCCGTGATACGAAGGCTTTCGCCTTCGGCAGCAGGACGGTTTGCGATCTCGCGGAGCAGAGTTTTGGAGGTCTGTCTGCAAGCGCCTCAGGCGCAGTGCGAACCGGACCGGTACCGCTCGGTGCCGAGCTGCCGGTGCAGGTGGGCGACCGACGCCAGCGTCACGTGATGGTGCCAGCCGGCGTAGGAGCGGCCCTCGTAGGCCCGCAGCCCGCAGTGGGCGTCGAGTTCGCGCAGCGCGTAGGCCGCTCGCAGCTGGTCCGCCAGCCGCGCGATCAACGGCTCCAGCCCGTCGGCCATGCCGGGCAGGTTGGTGAGCCAGAGCTGTGCCGGTTCGGTCCTGGAAAGCGGCCAGTCCACGGCCAGATGACGCCTGCTGTGCCCGGGGGTGGCGGCCAGCGAGCAGCGGAAGTACTGCGATCGCGATCGCGGGGCCGGCTGTGGCAGGACGTGCGTCGTGCGCGGCAGATCCGAGGTCGCCTGGGCGATTCGCAACGCGGCCACGGTCGTCACCTCGCTCTGCCGGATCTGGCTGCGGCCGGAGACGCGAATCGGCAGCCGCTGCTGGGGATCGACGGCGAGCAGGTAGTGCAGGCCGCGCAGTTCGAGCGCGCTCGCCAGCTCCTCGGCATCCGTCCCGTCTCGCAGGTCGGCGACCACCGGCGTGGGCGGCAGCCCCCATTCCAGGCTGAGCCGATCGACCAGTTCGACGATCTCGGCGTGCCGCGGCCGGCTGCGGTGCTCGTCCGGCAGGCCGGCGCGCCGGCGCCGCTGCTCGTCGGAATCCCAGGCCCGGGGCGTGCGCAGCTTCCAGGCCACCGGACTGGCTCCGGCAGGTCCGGCCAGTGACACGGTGGTCGCCAGCTGGCAGTTCATGGTGCGTTCGGCGGCGGCTACGTACTGCCGCTCGACACACACCGACTGCGTGCCGGTCTTGGGAAAGTGCACGTCGGCCACGACCCAGCTGGTCACCTCGCGGTGGGCGGCGTGCAGCTCTGCGACCTGCCGCAGCACCGGCTCGGTGGCCCATCGGCTCTGGCCCACGAAATGCTGCAGCGCCTGCGACGAGCACTGACTCGTCATGGCCATCGCACGGACCGACTTGCCGGTGCCGCCGCGCAGCAGGCCCTCGACGTAGGCGACTGCGGCCTGCCGCTGGTCGCGCCGGGGCAGCGAGTCGAACACCTCGAGCAGCGAATCACGAGCCGGCGAGTCGAACACCTCGAACAGCGAATCACGAGCCGGCGCAAGGCCTTCCGGCCGGAACGGCTCGAGGGCACGCAGCTGCTTCTCCGGGCCGCGAGCCGGGGGACCGGCGAGGTCTGCGAACGAAGGCTCGCCGGTCGACCGGACCGGTAGGGCGAGGCGCGTCATCAGGAACTCCGGATGGCCTGCGGGCCGTCGAGCGGTCCGGCAGCGTGGGATTCCATCGCTGTGGCGGCCTCGACGGGCCAGCGCACTTCGACCTGGACGTCGCCCACCCCCAGCCGGAACGACGCCGGCGGCCGGCAGGCGGTGATGAGTTTGGCGGTCTGGGCGACGACGGCGTCCAACAGTTCCAGCAGTTCCGGCATCCCGGTGGTTCGCGATGTCACGGCTGCACGCTCGTTACCATGACCGGTGCCGGTCCCGGATGGCACCCGACGGGGCCGGCCGGCGCAGCCTCTGGCACTCGAAGCTGTAGGCCCTGCGGTTGATACATCGCTCGTTCTCCAAGCTAGGTCGGATTGAATCGGCGCAAAAGCGCGCAATGCCAACCTAGAAAGCGTCCGCGGTGCCGATCAACGATTCGGACCGTAGGACACCGGAAGGTATCGAAAGTAGCACTGTGGACCGTACCCACGAACCCTTCAGCGTCGTACCCAATACGTGTTACGTTCCCCGGATGAGCACTATTGGTGAATTTCATAAGGGAATACCCGATATAGAAAATCCGTCCGCGCAATGGCGAGCCCTATTGCATATTGTTCGACAGGGTTTTCTGGAAGCGCGGCCCGCCGTCCAGATAATCGTCGCACTACGATTCATCACCGCAATGGTCATGACGGCTGCCGCCGAGCCGGTCACCTTCATTCCGGCCGCCCAGAGCGGGCTCGGCGTCGTACTGGTGTCGTTCTCGATCTACCTGGCGAACGGTATCGAGGACCTGGTGGCCGACATCGCCAACAACTCCCGGCGCCCGCTGGCCAGCGGCCGGCTCAGCCTGCCGGAGGCCCGGGCGGTGATGTGGACGGCCGCCGCCGCCGGAATGGTCGTCGCCTGGTGCGCGGGACCGATGAGCGGCGTCTGCGCAAGCGTGATGCTCCTTGTCGGATTGCGGTATTCGGTCGGATCCAGGGCGTGGAAGAACCGGCCGGTGACCGCGGCCCTGACCGTCGGGGTGCTGGGCGCGTGCACCTACGGCGCGGCCGCGGCGTGTGGCACCGGATGGCCACCGCGGTCGCTGTGCCTGTTCGGCCTGGCCATGTCCTGCTGGATGGCGCTGGTGGGCGCCTTCGCCAAGGACTTCGGCGATGTCGCAGGCGACCTGCTGGCCGGCCGCCGGCCTGCGTGCGGTAGCCGGTATTTCCAGCGCTACCGGGTGGCGCTCCAGGCGCTGGTGCTGGGCTGCGGCTACCTGGCGGTGACGTCGGCGTGGCGGATCTCCGAACTCAGGTGGTCCGCGATCACGCTGCTGGTAGCCGCCGCATCGGTGGCGATCAGCAGCATCTCCTGCCCGCTCGAGGGCAGTCGGGAACAGCTGCGTCAGCCCTACCGGGCATTCATGGTCGGTCAGTACGGCGTGCATCTGGCGTTGTTGGCGACCCTCCTCAGCTAGGCAGGTCTGATGAGCGGTCCGACCGGCAAGGGCGCCCGGCGAAACCGGCCGATGGTCCCATACACTGATCGGGAGTTCGAATACGTCCGGAATCTGCTGGTAAGCTCAAGTTCTCGGGGGGTGTGCGGTACAAGCGGCTCCATCTGCTGGCCGGCGAGGGGGTGTGATCGCTCGTCGAACAGGCAGACGTAGGAGGCTGGTGTCATGGCGTATCGAGAGATCGGTTCGGCGCTCGACCGGGCCAGAGCCGAAATCCTCGCCCGTTATCATGATCGTCTTGTCCAGCAAGGCAATCCGGTGGCCCAGCAGGGGAGCTGGGAACAGGCGCGGCTGCAGGCGGACTCGATCATCACCGATGTGGTGGAAACACTCAACGGGGTTCAGATCGACTTCGGCAAACGCGCGGAGATGTATTCCAGCGAGATAGGCGTTTCCCGGGCTGAAGGAAATATTCACCAGAGCGCCTCGCTGCAAGCCGCCGCGGTGCTTTTCCGCGAGATCCTTTCGATGAGCAGCCGTGCGATAGAAGGCATGGCCGATCCGGTCGGTGCGATGGAGATGGTCGCGTTGGCCTTGAACAACAGCCTCAACGCCCGGGTACGCGATGCGGCGGCGGCCTACTCCAGCTTCCTGTTGGACAAGGTCCATAAGGCGCAGATCGAGGAGCGCCGGCGGATCGCCCGCGACCTGCACGACCGGATCGGCTCCGGCATCAGCGTCGCTCACCGCCAGCTGGAGTTCGCCTGTCTGTCCCGGGCCTCCAACGGTGAGTGGAGCGTCGGAGCGATCGACGATGCCATGCACACCATCAAGACGGTTCTGGCCGACCTGCGGCAACTGACCTCGGACCTGCGCCTGACCGAGCCGCTGACGAGCTTGGAGACCGCTTTGCTGAACTACGCCAACGGAGTCGGCCCGCCCGATGCCGAGATAGTTGTGCAGGTCAGCGGAGACGAGTCCTGGGCGACGCCCACGGTGCGCGACGAAACCTTCCTCATCATTCGCGAGGCGGTCCGCAACGCGTTCAAGCACAACGAGCGGACGAAGGTGGTGATCAAGGTCGACATCGCCCCGCACGAGCTCTCCGCCCGGGTGCACGATGACGGAATCGGCTTCGACCTTGCCGAGACCGCGACGGGTGGTGGATCCGGACTGGCCACCATGACCGAACGGGCACTGCTGTTGGGCGGGGCGTTGGAGGTCGCCAGCGAGCGGGGTTACGGCACCGCGGTGCGGCTGGTCGTCCCGCTCGGCGGTGAGTTGGTCGGTCGATGAATGCGGGGACGGAGCGGCCGGCCGTAACCGGGGACGACCGGGCAGCCGAGTCCCGCCGGCCGATCACCGTGGTTCTGATCGACGATCATCGGCTGCTCCGCGACGGTATCCGGCGCATCCTGGAATCGCAGGGCGGGTTCTCCGTCATCGCCGAGGCCGAGAACGGCACGGACGGCATCGACCAGGTGCGCCGGCACCGTCCGGACATCGTGCTGCTGGATGTCGCGCTGCCGGGCCCCGGCGTCGTGGAGACCGCCGAGCAGTTGAGGGCGGTTTCACCGCAGAGCCGAGTCGTCGTCCTCAGCATGTACGACAACGGCGCGCTCGTCTCCCGGCTGCTGGCGATCGGGGTGCACGGGTACCTGCTCAAGTCGATCTCTTACGACGAGCTGCTCGCCAACCTGCATGCGGTCTATGCCGATCCCAATCGGCTGGTCCTGTCGATCTCGCAGCAGAGCCTGGCCGTCTCCGGCGTCGAATCGAAGTTGACCACCCGGGAACACCAGGTACTCGTACTCACCGCCTCGGCACTGAGCAATGCCCAGATCGCGGCTCGGCTGTCGCTCACCGAGGCAACGGTCAAGCGCCACCTGCGGGCGATCTTCGCCAAACTCGGCGCGGTATCGCGGATCGACGCGGTCAACAAGGCGATCGAGGCCCATATCCTCTCCGGGAACGAGCGGCAGGGCTGGCAGTGATCCCGGCATGCGCGGTGCTGCGGCGACGGCCGGGCACCGACTGCGGGGCCGGTGACCGGCCGGCCCCCGCAGTCGGCGTGATCGAAAGGGCGGACCTACTCCGCGGACCTACTCCGCGGTGACGGCCGCGCCGCTCGGCCGGGTCAGCACCAGGTGCATCGCCAGCGCCAGCGCCGCCACGAGCGCTCCGAGCAGCGGCAGCAGCCGCGGCTCGTGATGACCGCGCAGGTAGAACCCGCCGATCACCGCGCCCACTGCCTGCCCCAGGTAGATGCCGGCCGAATTGAAGGAGATGACGACGCTCGGCAGGGCCGGCTCCAGCACGGTGAGCCGGTGATTGTTGGGCGTAGCCAGCGCCCAGCCGGCAGCGCCGTTGAGCGCCATCACGACGAACACCGCCGCCACACTGGCCGCGACCGGAATCGCGAGCAGGGTGAGCGTCAGCAGGACCAACGCGCAACTGAGGCTGCCGAACGAGCCGAACCGGTCGGTGAGCCATCCGCTGCCGAAGCTGCCCACGGCGCCGCCGGCTCCCCAGACCAGCAACACCGCGGCCAGCGTGAGCCCGTGCACCTTCGCCGAGTCGTCGAGCACCTCGGCGATGAAGGTGTATACGCCGATCGAGGCCGCGGTGGCCGTGAGCATCACCAGGACCACGGCAACCACCCGGGGGTTCGCGAGCACCCGCATCCTGGTTGCCAGCGAGGTGACGGGTGACGGCGGCAGCT
>DASUAC010000045.1:0-2314 GCA_035763985.1 Jatrophihabitans sp.
TGGTCAAGCACAAAGAATCCGAGCTTCTCGAGGTCTGATGACCGATACCGAGGCATCGTCCGGGCGCCGAGCCGGTCGGCACGGCGGCGACGGCGGCGACGGCGCCGGTGGGCTGTCGGCGGCCGAGCTGATCGCACGTTCCCGCGCCGCGTCCGGCGACGCGCCACCCCGGCCGTCCCGGCATGCTCGGCGGGCCGAACACCTGGCGCTCGCCGAGCCGGTGGAGGCAGCGCCGGCCGAGGCTGCCCAGGCCCCGGTCACCCGAGCCGAGCCGAGCCCCGCCAGCCCGGCCCCGGCCGGCGGACCAGCCCCAGCAAGCGGACCAGCCCCAGCAGGCGGACCGGCCCCGGCCGGCGGACCAGCCCCGGCCGGTGGCGTGGTTGCGCCCGGGCAGCGCCTTGCCGAGGCGGCCAACCCGGCCGAACCGTTGCCGGCGCCCGCACCGGTCCGCCATCTCACCGTGGTGCCGACGCCGGCCGAGGCGGCCCCCGGCGGTCCGGCCGAGGTGGCACCCACGCGGGTGCCCCGGGGCGGCCGGAACCTGCCCGCGGCGATCGGGGTGGGGCTGGCGCTTGGTGCGCTGATCGTGGCCAGCCTGACCTTCTACCGGCCCAGCTTCGGCTGGGTGATCCTGGCCGCGGTCGGCATCGGTGTGTACGAGATCGTCACCGCGATCGCCAGCGTGGAGGCCCGGCCGTCGCTGGTGCCGCTGCTGGCCGGCGCGGCCGCGATGGAGGGCGCCGCCTGGTTCCGCGGCCCGGACGGGCTGGTGGGCGCGTTCCTGCTCACCATGCTGGGCCTGATGATCTGGCGGCTGGCCGACGGCGCGGCCGGTTACCTGCGCGACGTCGGCGCCGGCGTGCTGGTCGCGCTGTACGTGCCGTTCCTGGCCGGTTTCGCGATGTTGCTGTTGCACGCCGGCGACGGCGCGGCGCGGATCATCCTGTTCATCCTGGTCGTGGTCTGCTCCGACACCGGCGGATACGCGGTCGGTGCCCTGTTCGGCAAGCACCCGATGGCGCCCACCGTGTCACCGAAGAAGTCCTGGGAGGGGCTGGCCGGCTCCCTTGCAGCAGGCGCAATCGGCGGCCTGCTGATGATGACGCTGACCTTCCACCATCCGTGGTGGCAGGGCGTGCTGTTCGGCCTCGCGCTGGTGGTGACGGCGACCGTGGGTGACCTCGGCGAGTCGATGATCAAGCGCGACCTGGGCCGCAAGGACATGGGCCGGCTGCTGCCCGGCCACGGCGGCATCATGGACCGGCTGGATTCGTTGCTGCCGTGCGCGCCGGTGGCCTACCTGCTGCTGGCCGCCTTCCTGCGCTGAGCCAATCGGCGAGCGACGAGACCACCCGGTCCCCGCGTGAGGCTTCTGCTCGGCTCCGCGCTCCTCGGCGCTACCCCGCCTGCGATGCTCGCCCGCTGTCGCCGAGCTGACACAATGGACGGGTCATGACCTCCCTTCCGCTGGTGTTCGACGCGCCCCGCCGTGGCCTGCCACCCCGTCACCTGGCCGACCTGTCCCAGCCGGACCGGCGTGCCGCGGTCATCGAACTGGGTGAACCCGGGTTCCGGGCCGACCAGCTGTCCCGGCAATACTTTCACCGACTGGAGAACCGGCCGGAGCGGATGACCGATCTGCCGGCCGCCGTCCGGGACCGGTTGGGCGAGGCACTCTTCCCGCCGCTGCTGACCGAGCTCCGGCATGTCGAGACCGACCGCGGCCGTACCCGCAAGACGCTCTGGCGGCTGCACGACGCGACGTTGGTCGAGTCGGTGCTGATGCGGTACTCCGACCGGCTCACCGTGTGCGTGTCCAGCCAGGCCGGCTGCGGCATGGCCTGCCCGTTCTGCGCCACCGGCCAGGGCGGGCTGCGCCGGAACCTGTCCACCGCCGAGATCGTGGAGCAGGTGGTCGCGGCCGCTCGGGCAGCCGCGACCGGTGAGCTGTCGGGCGGCCGGGCCCGGCTGTCCAACGTGGTCTTCATGGGCATGGGGGAGCCGCTGGCCAACTACAACCGGGTGGTCGCCGCGCTGCACCGGCTGGTGGACCCGGCCCCGGCCGGGCTCGGCCTGGCGCAGCGCTCGATCACGCTGTCCACGGTCGGCCTGGTGCCGGCCATGCACCGGCTGGCCGGTGAGGGGTTGCAGGTGACCCTGGCGGTTTCGCTGCACGCCCCGGACGACGAACTGCGGGATACCCTGGTGCCGGTCAACACCCGCTGGCCGGTACGCGAGGTGCTCGAGGCTGCCGACAACTATGCGGCCCGCACCGGACGGCGTTACTCGATCGAGTACGCCATGATCCGCGAGG
>DASUAC010000046.1:0-3004 GCA_035763985.1 Jatrophihabitans sp.
GATCGCCGCCTGCTCCCGCTGGTAGGCGAGGTACTTGGCCCGCTGGCTGTTCAGGGTGGCCAGCCTGAGCTTGGCCGCGGCCAGCTGGGTCTGATAGCCGGCCAGCGAGGTACGCAGCTGGGCGGCCTCCGTCTTCTCCGCGGCGTACGCGGCCTCGGCCGCCTGCTGGGCCTGCTGGGCCTGCACGGTGAGCTCCTGCTGCAGCTTGAGCAGCGCCTTGGCCTTGGCGTCGGCGTTGGACTTGGCGACGGTGGCCCGGTTCAGCGCGCCGAGGGCGTCCAGGTGGTGGCTGGAGATGTAGCTCTGGTAGTCGCCGCCCTGCAGCAGCGCGGTGGGGTCGGCCGCGGTGAGCAGGTCGATGGTGGACGAACCCACCGTCGGGGACATGTAGCTCTGCTGGACGTAGCTGGTCAGGTTCGCCCGGGCCTGGTCGAGGTCGTGCTGGGCGGCCAGCACGCCGGCCTGGGCGCGGGCGGCCTGCTCCTTGGCGTCGTTGAGCTTGGACACCGCGAGGGCGTACTTCTGCTCGGCCAGTTCGGCCTGTCCGGCCAGCGTCTGCAACCGGGACTGGGCCTGGGCGACCTGGGCGGACAGCACTCCGACCGCCTGGGCCGCCGACCGCTTGGCCTGCGCGGCCGCGGACAGCTGCTGGTTGGTCGGGTTCGGCGGTGGCTTGGGGGTCGCATGGGCGGGTGCCACGTAGACGCACAACGCGAGCGAGGCCGCGGCGGCACCGCAGGCAGTGATTCGGGTGAGGACCGTCTTCCTGCTCCGGCCGCGCCGGTCAGCTGCTCCGAACACGAGAACCCCTCTGGTTGCAGACGCCAGTGGGACAGAGTGCCAGCAAAACCTCACCAGCGCCACCAGCCACATCAGTCTCATCGATATCAGAGACCACATTGTCATCAAAACACTGGTCACTATCGGTAGCCGGAGCCCGATGCTGAGCCGTTCGGGTGCCCCACCGGGTGATTACGCCGATGCGGAAGAATGAAGGGGTAACGCCGGTGACTCGATGAGGAGTAGACGTGCCCGCTTCCCACCCGAACAGCTTCGATGCCAAGGACCGGCTGCAGGTCGGGGACGTCGGCTATACCTACTACCGGCTGGACCGGGTGGCCGGCAGTGACCGGTTGCCGTACAGCCTGAAGGTGCTGCTGGAGAACCTGCTGCGCACCGAGGACGGCAACAACGTCACCACCGACCAGATCCGGGCACTGGCCGGCTGGAACCCGAACGCCGAACCCAGCACCGAGATCCAGTTCAGCCCGGCCCGGGTGGTGATGCAGGACTTCACCGGGGTGCCCGCGGTGGTGGACCTGGCCACCATGCGCGAGGCGGTCGCCGAGCTGGGCGGTGACCCGGCGCGGATCAACCCGCTGGCGCCGGCCGAACTGGTCATCGACCACTCGGTGATCGCGGACCTGTTCGGCGGGCCGGACGCCTTCGCCGGCAACGTCGAACTGGAGTACCAGCGCAACCGCGAGCGGTACCAGTTCCTGCGCTGGGGGCAGACCGCCTTCGACGAGTTCAAGGTGGTGCCGCCGGGCACCGGCATCGTGCACCAGGTGAACATCGAGCACCTGGCCCGGGTGGTATTCGGCCGGTCGGTGGACAGCGGAGCCGGCGAAGCAGAGCTGACCGCCTACCCGGACACCGTGGTCGGCACCGACTCACACACCACCATGGTCAACGGCCTGGGCGTGGTCGGCTGGGGCGTCGGCGGCATCGAGGCCGAGGCAGCCATGCTCGGCCAGCCGGTGTCGATGCTGATCCCGCGGGTGGTCGGCTTCAGGCTGACCGGCGAGCTGCCCGAGGGGGCCACCGCCACCGACCTGGTGCTCACCATCACCGAGATGCTGCGTGAGCACGGCGTGGTCGGCAAGTTCGTCGAGTTCTACGGCACCGGGGTGGGCGCGGTGCCGCTGGCCAACCGGGCCACCATCGGCAACATGAGCCCGGAGTACGGCTCGACCATCGCGGTCTTCCCGATCGACTCCGAGACCATCTCCTACCTGCGCCTGACCGGCCGCGACGATGCCCAGCTGGCCCTGGTCGAGGCGTACGCCAAGGCCCAGGGGCTCTGGCACGACCCGGCCAAGGAACTCGAGTACTCCGAATATCTCGAGCTGGACGTCTCCACCGTGGTGCCGTCGCTGGCCGGCCCGAAGCGGCCGCAGGACCGGATCGCGCTGACCGAGGCGAAGTCCGCGTTCCGGGACGCGCTGAGCGGCTACGTCGACAGCGACGCGCGCGACGGCTACGACGAGGCGGTGGCCGAGAGCTTCCCGGCCAGTGACGCGCCGAGCCACAACGGCGGTGGCAAGGAGCCCGCGCCGAACCAGTTGCAGTCGCTGCGCCCGTCCGACGGCGGCCGGCCCAGCCGGCCCACCCGGACCACGCTCGGCGACGGGACCGAGATCGAGCTGGACCACGGCGCGGTGGCCATCGCCGCGATCACCTCCTGCACCAACACCTCCAACCCCGACGTGATGATCGCCGCCGCGCTGCTGGCGAAGAAGGCCGCCGAGCGCGGGCTGGCCCCGAAACCGTGGGTGAAGACCACCCTGGCCCCCGGCTCCCGGGTCGTCATGGACTACTACGAGCGGGCCGGGCTGACCCCCTACCTGGACAAGCTCGGCTTCAACCTGGTCGGCTACGGCTGCACCACCTGCATCGGCAACTCCGGCCCGCTGATCCCCGCCGTCTCCGCCGCGATCGCCGAGGGCGACCTGGCGGTGTGCTCGGTGCTCTCGGGCAACCGCAACTTCGAGGGCCGCATCCACCCCGAGACCAAGCTGAACTACCTGGCCTCCCCGCCTCTGGTCGTCGCCTACGCGCTGGCCGGCACCATGGATACGGACCTGACCAGCGAGCCGCTGGGCACCGGCGGCGACGGCCGGCCGGTGTACCTGCGCGATGTCTGGCCCTCCCAGCACGAGGTCGCCGAGGTCGTCGCCGCCTGCCTGCGTCCGGAGATGTACCAGCGCGAGTACGCCGAGGT
>DASUAC010000047.1:0-8569 GCA_035763985.1 Jatrophihabitans sp.
TCGGTCAGGGCCACGGTGTTGGTCACCACGGTCACGGTTCCCGCCACGAAACGGGCGCCGCTCGGCGTGCCGGCGACCAGCGCTACCCCGCGGCCGGCCAACCGGTTGCCGCGCCCGTACTGCCAGCGGGTTGCGCTCGCATCGGCCGAGGCGTCGACCGGCAGCCCCGCTTCGCCGCATCGGTCGAGGAGATCGGCATCGGCTGCCGCGCATGCCGCGAACACCGGCCCACTGCCGGGAAGCACCTGACGCACGAAGGCGGCGCAGTCGGCCAGCAGCCGGGCGGTGTCACCGGCCGGCGCGAGCACCCCGAGCATGGTGAAGACCCGGGGGAGGGCGGCCAGCGGCCGCGCCCGGAAGCACGGCTGCACCTGCGCCGTCCGCGCGCACGGCTGGCCGGCCGCCATCGCGTCCAGGTACGGGGTCACCGAGGCATTGACGAAGAAGGGCGGCCGGGCAAGGGGAAGTGCGGCGGCCGGCTGCACCGGGTACCCGCGCTCGGCCGCCCACTGCCCGAATGCGGCGAGCGTGGTCGCCCGCTCGTCCACCAAGCATCGCTCCGGCACGCGCTAAGTAGACGCGAAGCCGGGCGTGGCTGCAATCGTGGCGCGCCAGATTCAGGTGGTGTAGGTTCGCGCTGACAAGATCATTGGTGCGTGCCGGAGGAGGCCACCGCTGTGAGCATGCTGCGCCTGGATCTAAAAGGACTGCCCGAGGAGATGGAGCGCGAGCTCCAGCTGATCAAGCCCGACGAAGCCGTTCTCGCCGATCCGGTAGCGGCTCAGGTCGACGCGTACAACGCCCACGACCTGACGCGCTTCCTCTCCTGCTTCGACAAGGACGTCGTCTTCGAGGACGGCACCGGGCAGAAGCTGTTCTCCGGTCACGGTGAGCTTTCCCGCGTCTATGCCGGGGTGTTCGGGACCGAGTCGCTGTCCTGCGAGGTGGTCAACCGCATCCAGCTCAACCAGTGGGTGGTGGACGAGCAGAAGGTCACCGGCCTGGCCGGCGACCAGGCCGAGGAGACGGTCATCGTCGTCTACCAGGTCGCCAACGGCCTGATCAGCCGGGTACGGCTGCTGCGCTGAGGTAAGCGCGTACGATCGCGACGTGTTATGGGCTACCGGTGAGGTGATCGACCGGTCCCGGCTGGAACCGCTCTGTTACGACATCTTCTACCGGCCGCGGCCCGACGTGCCGTTCTTCACCGCGCTGGCCGAACAGTACGGCGGTCCGCTGCTGGAACTCGGCTGCGGCACCGGGCGGGTGCTGCTGCCGGTGGTGCGCCGGACCGGCGTCGAGGCGGTGGGCGTCGACCTGGACGAGGGTTACCTCGAACTGTGCCGCAGCAAGGCGGCCGGCGATCCGCGGTGTTCCGGAATCCGCCTGATCCACGGCGACATGCGGCAGCTGGACCTCGGCGCCAGCTTCCGGCTGGTCACCTTTCCGTTCCGCTCGTTCCAGGAACTGCTCAGCACCGACGACCAGCTGCAATGCCTGCTGCGGGTACGCGAACACCTCGACGATGACGGGGTATTGGTCATCGACAACTACAACCCGTCGATCCCGCTGCTGGCCAACGACCCGGTGGGGGTGGAGTCCGGCCGCAGCGCGGTGCACCTGCTGCCGGACGGGCGCGAGGTGCAGCGGGCCGACCGGGTCGTCGTCCGCGATCTGGCCAGCCAGCAGCAGGTGTGCGAGACCATCCTCTACATCGGCCGCGCGGGCGAGGTGACCGACCGGATCGTCCGCACCTACCGAACCCGCTATCTCTTCCGGTACGAACTCGAACACCTGCTCGCCCGCTGCGGATTCCGGATCGAGGCGGTCTACGGCGACTACCAGCGTCGCCCGTTCGGAACCAGCGATCCGGGCGAGCTGATCGTGCTGGCGCGCAAACAGCTGGCAGCCCGGTGACCGGTGACCGCCACCTGGTGCTGTTCCACGACGACCGGCCGTTGCCGCCTTCGGTGATCCGGTCGCTCGGCCGGGTCTGCGGTGCGCTGACCGTACTGGCCCCGACCGCCGAGCTGGGGCCGCATCTGGCGGCCGACCAGGTGGTGCGGTGGACGGGCGATGTCGAGTCGGTGCCGGAGCTGCTGGCCGGCCGGCCGGCACCGGCCGCGGTCGGCGCCCTGGTGGAACGGTGCGTGCTGCCGGCGGCTCGCGTCGCCGCGGCGCTGAACCTGCCCGGACCGGATCCGCACGCGGTGGCGGGCACCTCGATCGACAAGGCCGAGATGCGCCGGCGGCTCAGCGAGCACGCGGTGACCGGGCCGCGCTGGATCCGGCTGGACCGGCTGACCCCCGAGGCGCTTCGCGCCGCGGTCGGGGAGCTGGGGGAGGCCGTGCTGAAGCCGGCCGGCGGCGAGAACAGCGTGGGCGTGCTCGCCCTGGACCGGGACAGCGACCCGGCAGCCGTCGCGGCGACCGCGGCGAGGTTCGCCGCCGGCAGCCTCGGCGTTCGACCGGACGAACCGTGGCTGGTCGAGGAGCGGCTGCCCGGCGTACTGGTCAGCGTGGACGGCTTCGCGCTGCCGGAGGAGATTCTCGTTGTCGGCGTGGTGGAAACCGAGCTGTCGCCGCTTCCGTACTTCACCCATGAGGCGAACTGGCTACCACCGCGGCTGTCCCGCGCCGAGGTGGACGCCGCCACCGAACTGGCCGTCCGGGCGGTCGGCGCGCTCGGCCTGACCGACACCCCGTTCCACGCCGAGCTGCGGCTGGGACCGGCCGGCCCGGCGGTCGTCGAGCTGGCCGCTCGGGTGCCGGGTGGTCAACTGCCGCCTGCCTATGCGCGGGCGTACGGGATCGACCTGGTCGAGCAGGCCGCCCGGCTGTGGTGCGGGCTGCGCCCGGACACCGAGCTCCGGCGCCGGGTGCAGATCCTGCAGCGGGGGGTGTGGCCCCGGCAGCCTGGCCGGGTCATCTCGGTCTCCGGGTACGAACGGGCAGCGAAGTTGCCCGGGGTGTGGGACTTCGTGCCGATCGCGGCGCCGGGTGACCGGATCCGGCTGGCCCCCGAACTGCCGACCCCGCTGTACTTCTACGGGGTGGAGAGCCTCGACGTCGGCACGGTCACCGCGGTCGCCGCCCGGGTGGAGGACACCGTGCGGATCGGACTGGGCCCGGACGACACGGTGACCGCGGCGCCCCGGCTGGGCTGGCTGCGGCTGCCGGCAGCGGTGCGGCAGGCGTTCGAGCAGCGGGCGGGCGCCCCGGTCAGCCGGGCCGGCCTGGCCAGCGGCGGTTTCTCGCCGGGGTTCACCGGCGTGGTGGAACTGGCCGACGGCCGCCGGCTGTTCGTCAAGGCGGTCGGGCCGGAGTTGAATGCCGACAGCGTCGCGCTGCTCCGGCAGGAGGCGGCGGCAGCCGAGCAGCTCACCGGCCTGCCGCGGGTGCCCCGGCTGCTCTGGTCGCTGACGCCGGGCGATTGGGTGGTGCTCGCCTTCGCCGAGGTCGCCGGCACGCCGCCGCCGCCGCGCTGGACGCCGGCCGGCATCGCCGAGGTGCTGGACACCCTGGGTTCCTTGCACAGCAGCGGAATCGGGCTCGGCGTGCTGCCCACCGTCGGCGACCGGCTGGGCGACGAGCTGTGCGGCTGGCGCATCCTTGCCGAGTCCGGCGGCGAGCGGCTGGACGGCTGGAGCCGGGCCAACCTGGAGCGGCTGGTCGAACTCGAGGACGGTTGGCCGGCGGCCGCCGCCGGGCCCGGGCTGCTGCATGCCGACGTACGGGCCGACAACCTGCTGCTGACGAAGGACGGCGTGGTGCTGGTCGACTGGGCCTACGCGTGCACCGGGGCGGCCGTCTTCGACGTCGTCATGTTCCTGGTGGCCGCGGCCCGGGACGGCATCGACTGCCCGGCGGCCGAGCCGCTGCTCGATGAGTTCGTGGCCGGCTACGACCCGGACGCGGTGGACTCGATCCTGGCCGCGTTCGCCGGCTGGTACACCGAACGCTCGCTGGCACCGCAGGTGCCGAGCCTGCCCACGTTGCGCGCGTTCCAGGCCGGCCACGCGGCGGCCGCCCGGCGCTGGCTCGCGCACCGGTTGGCGAATCGGCTCGCGGGCGGTTCGGCGAATCGGCTGGCAGGGCGGCGGTTCCCGGATCGGCTTGCGACGCGGTGATGCCGCTCGTCCGGCCGGTGGCGCTGGCCGGCGGCGCGACGATCGCGATCGTCACGCCGTCCTGGCCCGGTCCCGGGCTGTTGCCCGATCGGTTCGACCGAGCGGTGTCGGCGCTGCGAGCGGCCGGCTTCGTCCCGCGGCCGATGCCGCATGCGCGGCTGGTCGGCGACGGGGTACGCGGCTGGCTGGCCGGCAGCCCGGCCGAACGGGTGGCCGACCTGCACCGGGCGTTCGCCGACCCGGAGGTGGCCGCGGTGCTCATCGCGATCGGCGGCGACCACAGCGCGCAGCTGCTGGAGGAGCTCGACTTCGAGCTGATCCGCGCGAATCCCAAGGTTTTCTGCGGGTATTCCGACTCGACCGTGCTGCTGCACGCGGTGCATGCGGCCACCGGGCTGGTCACCTGCTACGGGCCGGCGCTGCTGCCGGAGTTCGGCGACCTGGACGGTCCCGCGCCGGAGACCGTCCGGCACTTCACCGCGGTCACCGGACGGTCCCGGCCGGCGGGTGCGCTGCCGCGGTTCGGCTGGACGTCCGTCGAGGACCGGGCCGAAACGGACGCGGCCGGCCGGCCACGTCGACGCGAAGTGCCGGAACCACGGCGGATCCTGCGCCCCGGCCGGGCCACCGGTCCGCTGCTCGCCGGCTGCCTGCCCTCGCTGCGCCATCTCGTCGGGACGCGCTGGCGGGCCGAGCACGCCGGCCGCATCCTCGCCATCGAGGTGCCGGACGGCGGATACCACGTCGCCGATGCCGACGCCGACCTGACGCTGCTGCGCAACACCGGGGTGCTCGGCGAGCTGGCCGGGCTGGTGATCGGACGTACCCCGGGCTGGTCCGCCGAGGAGATAGCACAGCTGGACGCCTGTGCGCTCGAAGCCACCCGCGGTTACCGGCTACCGGTGCTCGGCGGCCTGGAGTTCGGGCACGTGTCGCCGATGTGCACGCTGCCGATCGGCGTCCGGGCGACCCTGGACGGCGACGAGCTCACCATCGACGAACCGGCGGTACGAGAGCCGGCGGTGTCGGAGAGTGGTGGAATTCAGCGGCTCAGCCGCTAAATTCCACCACTCTCGGAAAGGACCGGGGCTGCTCCGGCCGGTGCCGGCTGCAGCCTCGGCACCAGCGCGGCGGCGACCGAGATCGCGATGACCGCCGGGTCCTTGCCGGTGACGCCGGGCAGCCCGATCGGGCAGTCGATCCGGTCGATCACGTCCGGCGCATGCCCGGCCGCGGTAAGCGTGCGGCGGAACCTGGCCCACTTCGCGGCGGAGCCGATCAGCCCGATGCTGCCCAGCCGAGGCAGCCGCAATGCGCTGTCACACAAGGCGAAATCCTCGGCGTGGTCGTGCGTCATGATCAGCACGTGCGCGCCGGCCGGCAGCCGTTCCAGCACCTGCTCGCCGAGCACCGCGTGATGCACCGTCACCTCGGCCGTCCCGTCGATCACCTCGGCCAGCCGTACCCGGTCCAGCTGCTCGCCACGGGAGTCGACCAGCTGCAGCCGTACCGGCAACCGGCTCAAAATTCGAGCCAGTTCGTACCCGACATGCCCGACGCCGAAGACGGCAACCGTCGGCCAGGCCGGCAGCGGTTCGAGCAGCAGCCGGACGAGGCCGCCGCAGCACTGCCGGCCGTGGGCGTTGTGGGAATGTTCGGTCAGCCGGGTCTCCAGCAGTTCCGAGCCGTGCGCACCGGCGGCGATCAACTGCCGGGCACGGCGGATCGCGGACTCCTCCAGGTTGCCGCCGCCCACGCTGCCCCAGGACCCGCTCGCGCCGACCACCATCTTGGTGCCGGGATCCCGCGGCGCGTGCCCGCGCACGTCCAGCACGGTCACCAGCACGCCCGGCAGCCCGTCCCGGCGAAGCTGCTGGGTTGCGGTCAGCCAGTCCACCTCACACCCCCGTGTACGCCGGGGAGTCGGTGGTCTCGATCGAGCAGGCCGCCTTGGCCGCCCGCAGCGCCCAGTACACCGTCTCCGGCGTGGACGGGCAGCCCAGCTGCACCGACCAGCCCGGCGGCCCGAACGCCGCAACCGCCGCGCGCAACGCCTCCCGGACGCTGAAGGCCAGCATCAGCGGCGGCTCGCCGACTGCCTTCGAGCCGTACACCACGCCCGACTCGGCGGCCCGTTCGAACAGGTGGACGTTGAACTGCCCGGGCAGTTCGGAGAAGCTCGGCAGCTTGTAGGTGCTGGCCGACTGGGTGCTCAACCGGCCCCGGTGCGGCCCGTCACCGATCTCCCAGCGCAGGTCCTCCAGGGTGAGCCAGCCGACCCCCTGTGCGAAGCCACCCTCGATCTGGCCGAGGTCGATCAGCGGCGACAGGCTGTCCCCGACGTCGTGCACGATGTCGGTGCGCAACAGCCGGTAGCTGCCGGTGAACCCGTCCACCTCGGTCTCGGATACCGCTGCTCCGTAAGCGAAATACTTGAACGGCTCACCCCGCATCCGCTCGGCGTCCCAGTGCAGCCCGGGCGTGCGGTAGAAGCCCGCCGCCCAGAGCTGAATCCGCTGGAAGTACGCGTCGCGCACCAGGTCGGCGAAGGCCAGCCGCCGGTCGGCGAACCCGATGCTCCTCACCCAGCCGCCGGCGAACCGGACGTCGTCGGGATCGATGCCGAGCTTGGCCGCCGCCACCACCGCCAGCCGGTTGCGGATCTGCTCGCAGGCGTCCTTGATCGCACCGCCGTTCAGGTCCGCGCCGGAACTTGCCGCGGTTGCCGAGGTGTTGGGCACCTTGTCGGTCCGGGTCGGCGCCATGCGGACGTTCGCCAGCGGGACCCCGAGGGCGGTCGCCGCGACCTGCAGCATCTGGGTGTGCAGCCCCTGGCCCATCTCGGTCCCGCCGTGGTTGATCAGCACCGAGCCGTCCTTGTAGACGAGCACGAGCGCGCCGGCCTGGTTGAACGCGGTCAGGTTGAACGAGATCCCGAACTTCACGGGCGTGATCGCCAGGCCACGCTTGACGTGAGGATGGGTCGCGTTGAATCGCTCGATCTCGGCGCGGCGCTCTGAGACGTCGCCACCGGCGAGCGTCTGCTCCCACACGGCGTGCATGCGCTCGGGATGGCGGACCGGCTGGCCGTAGGGGGTGCTCTGGCCGGCGGAGTAGAAGTTGCGACGGCGGAGCTCCGCCGGGTCGATGCCGAGCAGCGGCGCGCACCGGCCGAGGATGTCCTCGAGCACGAGCATCCCCTGCGGGCCGCCGAAGCCGCGGAACGCCGTCTGGGACGTCTTGTTGGTCTTGGCGATCCGGCCGTTGACCCGCACGTGGGGGATGAAGTAGGCGTTGTCGACGTGGCAGAGCGCCCGGGCCAGCACCGGCTCGGACAGATCCAGGCTCCACCCGCCGTCACTGGTCAACGTGGCCTTCAGCGCGCGGATCCGGTTGTCCGCGTCGAAGCCGACCTCCCAGGTGGCGTGGAACGGGTGCCGCTTCCCGGTCATCGTGATGTCCTGGGTGCGGTTCAGCCGCAACAGCACCGGCCGCCCGGTGATCGTCGCGCCCAGCGCGGCGACCGCGGCGAAGCCGTGCGGCTGCATCTCCTTGCCGCCGAACCCGCCGCCTAGCCGCAGGCACTGCACGGTGATCTCGTGGCTGTGCCGGCCCAGCACGTGCGCGACGATCTCCTGGGTCTCCGCCGGGTGCTGGGTGCTGGACTGCACGAACACCTGCCCGGCCTCGTCCACCAACGCCAACGCGGCGTTGGTCTCCAGGTAGAAGTGTTCCTGCCCGCCGAACTCGAACTCGCCGGTGAACCGCCGCGCGGACGCGGCCAGCCCGGCGTCGGCGTCGCCGCGGCTGACCGTGCGGGCATGGCCCTGGAAACTGTCCGCGGCGATCGCCTCGGTGATCGTCATCAACGACGGCAACGGCTGGTACTCCACCACGATGGCCTCGGCGCCCAGCCGGGCCGCGTCCACCGACTCACCCAGCACATAGCACACCGCGTGCCCGTAGAACATCACCTCGGTGGGGAACAGCGGCTCGTCGTGCTTGATGCCGGCATCGTTGACGCCGGGCACGTCCTGCGCGGTGAGCACGTGCACCACGCCCGGCACGTCGTAGGCGGGCGAGACGTCGAACTTGGTCACCGTGGCGTGCGCATGGGGCGCCTGCAACGGCCAGGCGTACAACAGGTTCGCGGTGCGGGAGATCAGGTCGTCGGTGTACAGCGCCTGCCCGGTCACGTGCAGCGACGCCGCCTCGTGCGAGATCGCCAGCCCGACCTTCGGGTTGTTCGGCCGGTCGGCCAACGGACCGTGCTGCTTGCTCATCGCACTCCAACCTTTGCGTTCTGGGCGTGGAACTTTCGCAGCGAGGTGCCGAGCATCGCCGTGCGATAGGCGGCGCTGGCCCGGTGGTCGTTGATGGGTGTGCCCTCGTCGGCCAGGATCCTGGCGGCATCCGCCGCCACCTTGGGTGTCCAGGGC
>DASUAC010000048.1:0-5358 GCA_035763985.1 Jatrophihabitans sp.
TCATCCGGCCACCCCCTCCGCCTCGGGCACGACCGCTGTCTGGTTCCGGGCCTGCGCGGCCGGGCTGATGCCGTCACGCAGCCGGCGCCGCAGCACCGGACGGACCAGCTCGAGGTCGGCCGGCGACAGCCGCAGATCGCCGAGCACCCGATCCCCGATGTCGGCGAGCTCCCGGGCAGCCGCCGCCAGCAGCGGATCGGCCAGGCCCACCTCGGTCGCCTGCCGCCACCGGTCGGCGGCCGGACGGCAGGCCTCCGCCGCCTCGGCCAGGGCGACGGGGTCGCCGAACAGCGCCGCGATCAGGGCCAGCGGCACCAGCCATTCGCCTTCCGGCTGGGCGTCCAGGTAGCGCAGCTCGAGGTAGCCCTGGGGCCGCACCGGCGGGAACAGCATGGACAGGTGCAGGTCGAGGTCGTGGGTGGCGAGCGGTTCGCCGGCGGCCAGCCAGTCACGCAGCCTGACCGGGGAGGGCACCAGCCAATCACCAGCCGGCCGCTGCCTGGCCAGTACCGGGGTGTCCAGGGCCCGCCGGACGTAGTCGTCGAGCTCCAGCGAACCGGGCGGTTCGGTACGCACCGGATCCAGTGCCCACCACGCGGCCATCCGGGCCGAGACATGACCGTCCGCCGGGGAGTTGGCGAACGCGGCGAGCAGCACCGGCCCGAGCAGATGAGCGGCCCGCCAGCGCAGCGGTGCCTGGTCGGGCCGGCCGAGGTCGACGCAGATCTGGGTGGCGGCGGTGGCGCACATCATCACCGCGCCGGCCGGCGAGATGCGGGCGAAACCGGTCGCCATCGCGTCGTAGCGGGGGGTGTGCAGAATCCGGCGGCCGGACCGCCCGGCGTCGGCCGCCCGGCCGGAGAGCCGGAAACCGGTCGGGCGCAGCAGCTGATCCAGCCGCTCGACGTCCCGGCGCATCTTCTCGATCAGCGCCGAACAGGAGGTCGCCGGCGCCGAGGAGATCTCGACTTGGCCACCTGGCTCGACCGTGACCAGTCCACCGGCCGGCAACGGCCTGGCGGGACTGTCGGGGTTCAGGGTGCGCGGCGCGTGCGGGCCCAGCGCCGTTCGCAGTAGCGGGAGGTCGGGGTGGCGGAGCGGATCATCCGGATCGGTGAGCAGCCATTCCAGTTCGATGCCGATCCGGCGCGGTGGGCCGTGCTTGAAGCAGACGCTGGCGATGTACGCGCCCGCCTCGGCGGCCGTCCGGATCGGGCTTGCCGTGCTGATGTCGGCCAACGAATGGCTCATCTCGGCAGTCCCTTCGCGGTGTGGGCTGACAGCTGGGGAGGCACTGCGGGACGGCTGTGGCGCCGCCGGGTCCCGCCGCGCGGCTACTCGTCGCCGCGACCGGACTCGGATTCGAACCTAGCGGCTCGCTACGACAACGGCCAACCCGGCAGCCGGCGTCGGTGCCGCGGCGCGACAACCCTTGCCAAACCGGGTGAATCGCAATGTCAGTCGGCGAGCGCGCTGACCTTCACGCCGCGTGCCGACAGCTCGGCCCGGCCGCCGTCCTCGGCGGTGAGCACCCACAGCCCGTCGTCCAGCAACGCCATGGTGTGCTCCCAGTGAGCGGCCGGCGAGCGGTCCACGGTGGCCACCGTCCAGTTGTCGGCCAGCAGCATGGTCTGCGGCGCGCCCAGGGTGATCATCGGCTCGATGGCCAGCGTCATGCCGGCCACCAGCTTCGGCCCCAGCCCGGGCCGGCCGTAGTTGAGCACGTGCGGCTCCATGTGCATCTGCCGGCCGATGCCGTGGCCGCCGTAGTGCGTCACGATGCCGTACGAGCCGGCGTCCTCCACCGAGGTCTGCACGGCGTGCGAGATGTCGGTCAGCCGGCCGCCCACCCGAGCGGCCGCGATCCCGTCCCAGAGCGAGTTCCGGCACGCCTCGGACAGCGCCCGCAGCTCGGGCGGCACCGAGCCGACCGGCACGGTGACCGCGGCATCGCCGTGCCAGCCGTCCACGATCGCGCCGAAGTCCAGCGAGATCAGGTCCCCGTCGGCGAGCACGTCGTCCGAACTCGGGATGCCGTGCACCACGTTGGCGTTGCGGGAGGAGCAGATCACCGCCGGGAACGGCGGCTCGCTGTAACCCAGGAACGACGAGGTGGCGCCGTGTTCGGCCAGCACATCGCGGGCGATCCGGTCCAGGTCCAGGGTGGACACACCGGGACGAACCGCCGCGGTCATCTCGGCCAGGCCGCGGGCGACGACCAGGCCGGCCCGGCGCATCAGCCGGATCTGCTCCGGCGACTGCAGTTCGATCCTGCGGCGGCGACGCACGGCTCAGGCGTTGGCGGCCGCGGTCAGCGCGGTGATCGCCCGCTCGGTCACGTCCTCCACCGCGCCCACCGCGTCCACCACGACCAGTTGGCCACGACGGTCGTAGAAATCGATCAGCGGCGAGGTCTGCTCGGCATAGACGTCCAGCCGGTGCCGGACGGTCTCGGCCAGGTCGTCGTCGCGCTGGTACAGCTCGCCGCCGCACCGGTCACAGCGACCGGCCGCCTTGGTCGGGTCGTACTCGACGTGCCAGATGTGCCCGCACTTGCGGCAGGTACGCCGGCCGGACAGCCGCCGTACCACCTCGTCGTTGTCGACCAGCAGCTCCAGCACCACGTCCAGCGTGGTGCCGAGTTCGTTCAGCGCGCCGTCCAGCTCGTAGGCCTGCGCCACGTTGCGCGGGAAGCCGTCCAGCAGGAAACCGCCGGCCGCGTCCGGCTCACCCAGCCGGTCCCGCACCATGGCCACCGTCACCTCGTCGGGCACCAGGTCCCCGGCGTCCATGTACTTCTTGGCCAGGATGCCGAGCTTGGTGCCGCCGGCCACGTTCGCCCGGAAGATGTCGCCGGTGGAGATCTTCGGCACCGAGAACCGTTCGGCGATGAACTCCGCCTGCGTACCCTTGCCCGCGCCCGGCGGGCCGACCAGGACGAGGCGCACTAGGAGGCCCCGGCCACTTCGCAGCAGCTGCTTGTCATCAACGCAGGAACCCTTCGTAATTGCGTTGCATCAGCTGGCTCTCGATCTGCTTGACGGTGTCGAGCGCCACACCGACCATGATCAGCACAGCGGTACCGCCGAACGGGAAGTTCTGGTTGTTGCCCTGCGTGATCGAGAAGAAGAAGTTCGGCAGCACCGCGATGATGCCGAGGTAGAGCGCACCCGGCAAGGTGATCCGGGACAGCACGTACTGCAGGTACTCGGCGGTGGGCCGGCCCGGACGGATGCCCGGGATGAAGCCGCCGTACTTCTTCATGTCGTCGGCCCGCTCTTCGGGGTTGAAGGTGATCCCCACGTAGAAGTAGGTGAAGAACAGGATCAGCAGGAAGTAGATGGTGATGTGCACCCAGTCCTGCTGGTTGATCAGGTGGTTGGTCACCCACAGCTGCAGGCCGGAGGTGCTGTTGCCGTTGAGCTGCGAGATCAGCTGCGGGATGTAGAGCAGCGAGGAGGCGAAGATGACCGGGACGACACCGGCCATGTTCACCTTCAGCGGCAGGTAGGTGGAGGTGCCGCCGTACATCCGGCGGCCGATCATCCGCTTGGCGTACTGCACCGGGATCCGGCGTTGCGCCTGCTCGACGAACACCACCGCGGCGATGATGGCCAGCCCGAGCAGCAGGATCAGGGTGAACACGAAGCCGCCCGCGCTCTGCAGGATGGTGTTGCCCTCGTTGGGGATCCGGGCCGCGATCGAGGTGAACATCAGGATCGACATGCCGTTGCCGACGCCACGGTCGGTGATCAGCTCGGCCAGCCACATCACCACACCGGTGCCGGCGGTCATGATGATCACCATGGTGGACAGCTCGAAGATGCCGGTCTTGTAGAGCGGGTGGCAGTCGGTCGCACCCGGGAACAGCTGGCCGGACCGGGCCAACGCGATGAAGCCGGCCGCCTGCAGCACGGCCAGCCCGATGGTCAGGTAGCGGCTGTACTGGGTCAGCTTCTGCTGGCCGGCCTGGCCTTCCTTCTTCAGGGTCTCGAAGCGCGGGATCACCACCACCAGCAACTGGATGATGATGCTGGCCGTGATGTAGGGCATGATGCCCAGCGCGAACACCGACAGCTTCAGCAGCGCGCCGCCGGAGAACAGGTTGATCAGGGCGTAGGTGCTCTGGCTGTTGCCGCCGGCCGACTTGATACAGGCGTTGATCGCTTGGCTGTTGGTGTTCGGGGTGGGCAGCGAGGCCCCCAGCCGGTAGAGCGCGATCATGGCTAGGGTGAACACCAGTTTCCGGCGCAGGTCCGGCGTCCGGAATGCGGACGCAAACGCGGTGAGCACACTTCCTCCTGCGTGAGCCTTGATCGTCACCCACTCCGCCGAGCGGCGTTGTGCGGCTTTGTATGGGAATGTCCTAGCGGTGGTTTGCCGCAGCCCCGGACATCTCTCTTTTTGTTGCGAGCCTAACAGCCGGTGTCCGACCGTGCCTTAGTGCAAGCGAACAGTAATGATATGAAGCCGGGCCGGACGCCTGCACAGGACGTCCGGCCCGAGCGTTTGTGACTGAGCGTTACAGCTTGGTGGTGCTGCCGCCGGCCGCGGCGATCTTCTCGGCCGCGCTGGCCGAGAACGCGTGCGCGGTGACGTCCAGCTTCACCCCGGCCAGCTCGCCGGTGCCGAGCACCTTGACCGGCAACCCCGCCCGGACCGCGCCGGCCTCGGCCAGCACCTCCGGCGAAACGCTGCCGCCCTGCGGGAACAGCTCGGCCAGCCGGTGCAGGTTGACCACCTGATACTCCGTCCGGAAGCGGTTGTGGAAGCCCTTCAGCTTCGGCAGCCGCATGTGGATCGGCATCTGGCCACCCTCGAAACCGGGCGAGATCTGGTTGCGCGCCTTGCTGCCCTTGGTGCCCCGGCCGGCAGACTTGCCCTTGGAACCCTCGCCACGGCCGACCCGGGTCTTCGGGGTCTTGGCGCCCGGCGCCGGCTTCAGGTGATGAACCTTCAGCGGTCCAGCAGCCATCGTCTACTCCACCTCCTCGACCGTGACCAGGTGGGTCACGGTCCGGACCATGCCGCGAATCTCCGGCCGGTCCTCCTTGACTACGACGTCACGCACCCGCTTCAGGCCGAGGGACCGCAGCGTCTGGCGCTGGTTGTCCTTCGAGCCGATCTCCGAGCGCGTCTGAGTGATCTTCAGCCTCGCCACGATCACGCCCCCTGACCGGCGCGCGCCCGCAGCAGGCCGGCCGGCGCGACGTCCTCCAGCGGCAGGCCGCGGCGGGCCGCGACCTCCTCCGGCCGGATCAGCTGCTTCAGCGCCGCCTCGGTGGCGTGCACGATGTTGATCGGGTTGTCCGAGCCGAGCGACTTGCTCAGCACGTCATGGATGCCGGCGCATTCGAG
>DASUAC010000049.1:0-4857 GCA_035763985.1 Jatrophihabitans sp.
AACCGCGATGAGTGGCCCCGCAGCCGGATCCAGCAGCCGGTGCGGAGCGGCCACCCGGATCAGCCGGTCACCCAGATACCGGCGGGCAGCCTGGATCGCGGCCAGCTGCAGATCCTTGCCGTACGGATTGCCGATCTCCCGGTCCCGGGCCAGGATCTGCTGCTCCAGCTCGGCCTCGTCGATCAGGTCGGACCCGGCGAGGGCGTTCATGCCGGCGACCAGCTCGCGCAGCGTCACCGCGGTGACGAAGTCCGCGCCGCGCTGCTGGAAGGCCGCGATCGGGGCCGGTGCGCCGGACCGTCCGCGGCTGAGCACGCCGCGTACCGACTTGCCGGTCAGGTCGGGGTTCTGTTCCGAACCGGAAAGGGTGAACTCCTTGCCGATGATCCGCTGGTTGAGTACGAACCAGCTGTAGTCGTAGCCGGTGCTGCCCAGGTATTCCAGCGTGCCCAGGGTGTCGAAGCCGGGGAACAGCGGCACCGGCAGCCGCCGGCCACGGGCGTCGAACCACAGCGAGGACGGCCCGGGCAGGATCCGGATGCCGTGGTTGTCCCAGATCGGCGCGAAGTTCTGCAATCCCTCCGTGTAGTGCCACATCCGGTCGGGATTGATCACGCTGCCGCCGGCCTGCTCGGTGATCTGCAGCATCCGGCCGTCGACGTGGGCCGGCACCCCGGCCACCATCCGGCTCGGCGGCGGTCCGAGCCGGGCCGGCCAGTTCCGGCGTACCAACTCGTGGTTGCCGCCGATGCCGCCGGCCGTGACCACGATCGCCTGCGCGGAAAGCTCGAAGTCGCCGGTCACGGTCCGGTTGCTGGGCCGGCCCCGCTCCACCCCGCTGGGCGCCAGCACCGCGCCGCGCACGCCGGTCAGCGCGCCGCCGGTGCTGGTCAGCTCGTCCACCCGGTGCCGGAACCGCAGCTCGACCCGGCCGTCCGCCTCGGCCTGGCGTACCCGCCGGATGAACGGCTCGAGCAGCCCGGGACCGGTGCCCCAGGTGACGTGGAAGCGCGGCACCGAATTGCCCTGCCCGGTCGCCAGGTAGCCACCGCGCTCGGCCCAGCCGACGATCGGGAAGAACCGGATTCCCATGCCGTGCAACCAGGAACGCTTCTCACCGGCGGCGAAGTCGAGGTACGCCTCGGCCCACTGCCGGGGCCAGTGGTCCTCCGGCCGGTCGAAGCCCGCGGTGCCCAGCCAGTCCTGCCGGGCCAGCTCGGCGGAATCCCGGATCCGGCACCGCCGCTGCTCCGGCGAATCCACCAGGAACAGCCCGCCGAACGACCAGAACGCCTGACCGCCCAGGCTCTGCTCCGGTTCCTGGTCGAGCAGGATCACCCGCCGGCCGGCCTCGGCCAGCTCCGCGGTGGCGGCCAGGCCGGCCAGCCCCGCTCCGATCACGATCACGTCGGCATCGCTCACCCGGTCAGGCTACGTGGCCGGGCGAGCGATGCCGAGTGCGCCGGTTAGGACGTGGTGATCGGCACCGGCTGGTCGGCAATCTGCACGCTGACCCCGGACAGCAGCTGCATGGCCGCCACCAGGTCCGCCCACTGCGTGGCCAGGTCGGCCACCGCGGCCTGCGCGGTCGTCACCTGCTCGGAACTCACCGCGGCCTGCGCGTCGGTCAGGTCGGTCAGTACCGCGTCGATCGTGCTGGTCTGCGAGGTCCAGTTGCCGGTCACCTCGGCCAGCGCCTGCTGGGTGTCGGCACCGGAACCGACCAGCTGCTCGAACCCGGCGACCGTCGACTGGATGGCCGCGATCTCGACCGATTCGGTGGAGATCTCCTGCTGAACACTGGTGATCTCATCCTGCAGGTCGGTCACGTCGGCGCTTGCGGCCGCCCGGGGGCCGATCGCGGAGGCGGTTCCGAGCAGGGCCATGCCGAGCAGCCCGTCGATGATCGGTCCGCCGACCCAGCCGATGGTGGCCGCGACCACCACCACGAAGATCACCAGATCGCCGGTGAGCATGTTCTGCAGGTGGGCGATCTCCTCCTGGTTGGCGATGGCCGCACGGAGCTGGGCGATGATGCCGGTCAGCCTGGCCACCTCGGCCTGGTCGGCGCCGGCCGCGGCGTTCGCCGCGTCCGCCATCGACTGCAGGGTGGCCAGGTCGGTGCCGAGTTCGGTGACGAACTCCAGCAGGTGTGCGTCCAGGTTGTCCAGCGTCTGCTGCACGGGCTGCAGGATGCTCTGCAGGGAGAGCAGGGCCGACTGGGCGGCCTGCTGCGCCGGCCGGCTGTCCGGGTCGGCAGCCAGTTCGGTCAGCGCGGTGGACACCGCGGTCACCCGTAGCTGCACCAGCGCATCGGCATCGATCACCGCGCCGGGCAGCGCGTTGATCTCCGGCAGCAGCCCGTTCAGCCAGGTCAGGGCGTGTGCCTGCACCTGCTCGAAGCTGGTGATGTAACTGCCGTACCAGTCCGGCGTGAGCACCAGGGTGGGCAGCTGGGTCTGGGCCACCGCGGTCGCGTAACTGGTGACCGCGGAAGTCGAGTTGACGTAGTCGACCAGCGCCTGCTGGGCTGCCGGATCCAGCGCGGACGCGGTGGATTCGGCAGCCGGCGCCTCGGAGACGACGGACATCTGCTCAGACCGTCACGGGCTGGTTGCTCGGCAGCATGGCGACGGTGGCCGCGTCGGCGGTGGCCGGCTGGCTGGTGTAGTTGTGCCAGTTGCCGGAGCTGTCCTGCCAGTTGTAGTCCACGTTGGCCAGCGCCTGGGCGTAGGTCACCACGTCCTGCCAGGCGACCGCCGCGGCGGTCAGGTCGTCCTGGGCCTGCTGGTACTGCTGGGCGGTGACGTCGTTGTCCACCGTGGTCAGGTCGTTCTGCATGGCGGTCAGCTCGTCGCTGAGGCCCTGCCACATCTGCACCACCGTCTGCATCGCCTGCTGGGCGGCGACATTGGCCGTCTCCAGCCACTGGAACTGCGAGTTGACCGCCTGCAGCGCCACGATGTCCTGGTTCAGCTGGGTGATCAGCTGCTGGTCGGTCTGGATCGCCTGGTTGTCGGCGGCGATCTCCTTGTTCAGCAGCACGGTTCCGGTGATGGAGGCCGCCTCGCCGGCCACCGCCACCACGATCAGGCCCGCCCCGACGCCCTGCGCACCCGGGACGAAGCAGCACACCGCGCCGATCAGGCCGACAAAGATCGAGACGCCGATGCCGATCTCGGACAGGGTCAGCAGCGTGTTCAGCGTGCTGATCTGGTTCTTCAGGCTGGTGATGTCGTTGTTCAGGTTGGTGATGTGGGTCTGGTCGGCACCGGCTGCGGCCAGCGCCTGCTGGGCCAGCGTGCTCAGCGTGCTGGCGTCGGAGGTGATGTCGCTGGCGAAGGTGTTCATCGAGCTGAGCAGGCCCTGGGCGGTGGTGAGCTGGTCGCTTGCGATGGACTGCATGGTGGTCAGCGCCTTGGCCAGGCCGGCCTTGGCGCTGGCGTTGGTTGGGTCCGCGATCAGCGCGTCCAGCCAGGCGCTGGCCATGGTGTCTTCCATGTTGAACAGGTCGGCCGCCTGGTTCACGATCGTGCCCGGGAACGACAGCATGGTGGGAAAGATGCCGGTGGTCCAGGTCAGGCAGTGTGCCTTGGCCGGGGCGAACTCGGTGGCGAAGTCGGAGTAGTTGGACGGCGGCTGGTTGAGCACCGGCAGGCTGGTGTTGGTGATCGCGTACGCGTACTGGTTCACCGTGGCGCACGAGTTCTGGTAGTCCAGCAGTTGCTGCTGGGTGGGGGCCGCGGCTACCGAAGCAGCGAGACTCATGGGGGAACTCCTTCTGGTTGAGGGTTTACCCACCGGGGGACGGTGGGGGGTCGGGCAGGGACGAGCCGATCGGTTCGCCTCTTGCCGATGTGATGCCGGCCGGTACGGACTGTCCGGCCGCGGCTGGTCAGCTGACCGCGGCGGCCAGCGTGGTGATGGAGGAAAGCTGGTCGAGCAACCCCTGCCAGGCGTTGCTCGCCGCGGTCAGGTCGAGCTGGATCAACACGGCCGGCCGGCCGCTGACCTGCTGCAGTGCCTGCTGCGCCTGGCCGGCCAGCGAGGCCAGCTGCATCCAGTAGCCGGCCAGGTAGTTCAGGCCGGAGACCGCGCCACCGGCTGACCGGCCGCAGTTGTCGATCTGGACAGCGAAGCTGTCGGTGCTCAGCAGCGCCTGCTGATCGTTCTGCACCACGCCTATAGCCGCGTTGATGTCGCCCTGATTGGGGCAGGTGGCGTGCTGCAGCGAGTTCAGCCGGGCGATGTCGTTGCACAGCTGGGCATGCTGCTGGCAGAGCAGTGACTGCAGGCTGCCGAGCGAGGACATCAGGTTCTGGGCGGCCTGCTGCAGCGAATTCGCATAATCGCTCAGGGCGCGTGCCATACCGGAGCAACTGGTCTGCAGTTGGCCCACCTCACCGGCCAGCTGGTTGGCGGTGCTGGCGATCGCCTGGGCCAGCTGCGCGTTGCCGGGGTCGGCGGCGAGCTGGGCGGCCAGGTCGGTCAGCTCCTGCAGGCCGCCGGTGATCGCGGCCGAGGAGGTGGTGATCTGCTGCGGCAGGTTCAGGCAGCCCGGATAGACCTGGTTGAACCAGGTCAGCGACACCTGCCTGGACTGGGTCAGCGCCGCGGTGGCCTGGCCGATCGCCGGCGCGTCCGGCAGGCCGCCGGGCACCGACTGGTCGGTGATGAACTGGTTGTACCCGGTGATCGCCTGCACTGACTGCAGGTACTGCTGGTTCGGCGCCATCGCGACGAACGAGGTGATGCTGAACATCGAGGCCTCTCTACGGGTGATTGAGAGGACCATACATGGATTTGACGCCGACAGTACGTATGTGTGTGGATCCAAGAATTACCTAATGTCTGCAG
>DASUAC010000050.1:0-3389 GCA_035763985.1 Jatrophihabitans sp.
AGCCGGATCAGCGCCGGGTGTTCCAGGCGTTCTGCGCCGCCGGACTGTGGCCGGGGCTGGGCAGCACGCTGGCCGAGGCACTGCCGGCGGCTGGCATCACCGCGCCCGAGCACGTCACCGCCGAGGCGCTGGCCGGCCTGCCCCGGGTCGGCCAGCAGCGCGCCGGCCGGCTGCTGTCGGCGTTCATCGCGGCGGCGCCGGCCTACGAGGTGGTCGAGCTGCTGACCTCGGCCGGCCTGCCGGCCCGGCTGGCCGGCCGGGCGGTGGACGTCTTCGGTCCGGGCGCCGGCCGGCTGCTGCGCGACGATCCGTGGCGGCTGCTGCAGCTGACCGGGGTGGACGTGCCGGACGCCGACGCGCTGGCCCGCGCGGCCATCCCCGGCGTGCTGCCCACCGACTCCCGGCGCAGCCGGGCCCTGGTCGGCCACGTGCTGGCCCGGACCGCCCGGGACGGCCACACGCTCACCCCGGCCGAGCTGGTCGAGCAGGATCTGCGGCTGTACCGGATCGGCCAGCCGGCGCAGGCGATTGCCGAGGCCTGCACCGCCGAGCTGGTGCACTCGATCGGCGAGCAGCTGGCGCTGGACCGGTACTTCCGCGCCGAGCAGGACATTGCCGCGGGCATCCGCCGGCTGCTGAGCACCGCCGAGCCGATCCGAGCGCCGAAGAAGGCCGCGCGGGACGACTTGAAGGACGACTTGGACGACACTCAACGCAGCGCGGTGCACAACGTGCTGGCGCACGGGGTCAGCGTGCTCACCGGCGGCCCCGGCACCGGCAAGAGCCGGACGGTGTCCGCGGTGGTCCGGGCCGCCGAACGGGCCGGCAACGTGGTCGCGCTGGCCGCGCCGACCGGGCGGGCCGCCAAGCGGCTGGCCGAGCTGTGCGACGCCGAGGCGATGACCATCCACCGGCTGCTCGGGGTGCAGCCGCGCAGCGGCGAGTCCGGCGAGGTGGACTTCGGTGCGGGCTTCGCCCGCGGCCCGGACTGGCCGTTGGACGCCGAGCTGGTGGTGGTGGACGAGGCGTCCATGCTGGACGTGGAGCTGGCCGCCGCGCTGGTGCGGGCCTGCGCCGACGGCACCCACCTGATGCTGGTGGGCGATGCCGCCCAGTTGCCGTCGATCGGGCCGGGGCAGTTGCTGGCCGACGTGATCGGTTCGGGCGCGGTGCCGGTGGTGGAGCTGTCCCGGCTGTACCGGCAGGACGAGGGCGGCGCGATCGCCCGGCTGGCCACCGCGGTCCGCGGTGGCCAGCTGCCGCCGGTGGATTCGGCCGACCGCGAGGTGGTCGTGGTGCCGGCCCGCGGCTCGGCCGAATGCGCCCACCGGGTGGTGCAGCTGGTGACCGATTCCATCCCGCGGGCGCTCGGCATCGATCCCGGCCAGATCCAGGTGGTCACGCCGGTGCACCGCGGGCCGGCCGGCACCATCGCGCTGAACGCGGCGCTGAAGGCCGAGCTGAATCCGGCCGGCCGGGCCGGTTCCCGGTTCGACCCGGGCGACCGGGTGGTGGCCACCGCCAACCACCTGGAGGCCGCGCCGGTCGGCTTCGCCAACGGCGAGGTGGGCACCGTGACCAAGGTGTCCGGCGGGGTGGTCACCATCGACTTCGGCACCGACTCCCCCGCCCTTGCCGAGGTGTCCGGCAAGATGCTGGCCGACATCAGCCACGGCTGGGCGATCACCGTGCATCGCGCGCAGGGTTCGGAGTTCGCCGCGGTGGTGGTGGTGCTGGCCCCGGAGGCCGGCCGGATGCTGTCCCGGCCGCTGGTCTACACCGCGCTCACCCGGGCCCGGCAGCATCTGTCGGTGGTGCACGGCAGCGGCCCGGCGCTGGCCCGGGCGGTGCGTGACATCGGCGCCACGCCGCGCCGCACCATGCTGGCCGGCGCGCTCGCGGATCCGGAATCCGCGATTACCACGAAGGATCGTGCGTAGTACTGGAGAGATCGGCCGTTGACCGGCTCCCACGGGCAGGCATACGTTTCGCGGCAGCCCCTCCGGAGTGGCCGTTCGTCAATCGTCTTTTCACGCGGTCCCAGCTGTGTTGTGGGCCGATCGACAGCCAATCTGGAGGTTCTCCTATGTGGAAGCGCATTGCGGCGGTGAGCGTGTCGGCCGGCTCGCTGGTAGCGGTGGGCCTGGTCGGCGCGACGCCGGCGAGCGCGGACAGCACCCACTACGCCACCAACCCGGACGGCCTGGCCAGGGCCGGCCTCGGTCAGTTCGCCAGCTACGGCGAGTGGTTCTACGCCTGCGACGAGGCAGCCGACGGTTACGGGGTCAAGGTGAACTGGCACGTCGTGGACAATCCGTCCAACAGTGGCTCGGCCTGGGCTCAGGGTGGCTCGGGCTCGTGTGACTCCAGCAACGGAACCATCGCCGAGGGCAAGCAGGTGGCCTACAAGATCTGCTTCACCAGGAACGGGTCCGTGGTCACGGGTTCCTGCACCGGCTGGTTCTACGACTACGCCTAGACCGGCACCGGGGTCGGCAGTCGGCTGCGGCCGGCTGCCGACCGTATCGAGATCGTAAGGACGTCGGACCGGGGTCCGGCGCAATCATGGAAGCGTGGCCGTCAAGACCGCACCACCCGTGGCAGCCCGGCCCACCTTCGCAACCGGCGCGCTGATCGGCCTGCTGGCCGGCGGCGTGGCGGTGGGCGCCGGGCAGTTGGTCGCGGCCTTGTTCCGGCCGGTCGCGGCGCCGGTGATCGCGGTCGGCAACCGGCTGATCCTGCTCACCCCGGAGCCGGTCAAGCGCTGGGCGATCCGGGAGTTCGGCACCGGCGACAAGCACGCGCTGCTCACCGGCATCTACCTGGGCCTGGCCGGGTGCGCGGTGGTGGTCGGCATCGTCGCGGTACGCCGGCTGCGGTACGGCCTGCTCGGCATCGGACTGCTCGGCCTGCTCGGGGTGTACTGCTCGCTCACCGCCGCCGCGCACCTGCCGACCGACGCGGTGCCCTCGGTGTTCGGTGCGCTGGCCGGCATGTACGCGCTGTCCCTGCTGGTGCAGGCCGCCGAAACGCAGGCCGCCGGAGCGCAGCCCGCCCAGCCGGACCAGTCCTCGGCCGAGCAGTCCTCGGCCGAGCAGGCCGCGGCCGAACAGGACGGCGGCACCCGGCGCAGCTTCCTCACCGCCGCGCTGACGACGGCCGGTGCCGCCCTGGTGGCCGGCTTCGGCGGCAGACTGCTGCAGGCCCGGCGGTTCGACGCCGAGGCGGCCCGGGCCAAGATCGTGCTGCCGCCGGCCGCCGGCGTCGAACCGGTGGCCCGGGCCGGCTTCGACCTGGGCAAGAGCGGGGTGCCGTTCCAGACCCCGGCCGGCCGGTTCTACCGGATCGACACCGCGCTGGTGGTGCCGCAACTGGACCCGGACACCTGG
>DASUAC010000051.1:0-2311 GCA_035763985.1 Jatrophihabitans sp.
GAGGGGTACGGGCTCACCGAGACGACCGCCGGCGCCTGTGTGAACCTCGAGGACAAGATCAAGATCGGCACGGTGGGCCGGCCGATTCCCGGGATGAGCGTGTCCATCGCCGACGACGGCGAGGTGCTGCTGGCCGGCCCGATCGTCTTCACCGGCTACTGGCGCAATCCGCAGGCCAGCTCCGAGGCGCTGGACGAAGTCGGCGGCAAGCGCTGGTTCCACACCGGTGACATCGGCGAGATCGACAACGACGGCTTCGTCAAGATCACCGGACGCAAGAAGGAACTGATCGTCACCGCGGCCGGCAAGAACGTGGCGCCGGCAGTGCTCGAGGACCGGGTGCGGGCGCACTGGCTGGTCAGCCAGTGCCTGGTGGTCGGCGACCAGCAGCCGTTCATCGCGGCGCTGATCACCATCGACCCGGAGGCGCTGCCGACCTGGGCCGGCAAGACCGGCAAGTCCGGCCTGTCGATGGCCGAACTGGTCGACGATGAGGACCTGCGCGCCGAGATCCAGCAGGCCGTGGACGAGGCCAACAAGGCGGTGTCCCGGGCCGAGGCGATCAAGAAGTTCACCATCCTGCCGTCGGACTGGACCGAGGCAACCGGGCAGCTCACCCCGTCGTTGAAGCTCAAGCGCAGCGTCGTGATGACCGAATGCGCCCGGGAGATCGCCGGCCTCTACGACGGGGCGAGCTAGCCCGGCCGGTCGGGCGAGCTAGCTGGGCCGGGCGGCCGGTCGGGCGAGTTAGCTGGGCCGGGCGGCTTGCGGGACGCGTCAGCTCAGCGAGTGGTCAGGACCGGGCGGGTCGTCCGGGTCAGTCCAGTCGCAGCAGCTCGGCCAGCCGGGCGGTGATCCGATCCCACTGCCAGTCCTGTTCGGCCCAGGCACGCCCGGCGGCGCCGAGCCGACGCGCCCGGTCCGGATCGCTGAGCAGCCCGGCGAGCGTGCCGGCGATCGCGATGAGGTCGCGGCCGTCCACCACCTCGCCGGTGACGTGTGGCCGGACCGCGTCCGGCGCACCGCCCGAATCGCCGGCCAGCACCGGCAGCCCGGTGGCCGAAGCCTCCAGGAACACCATGCCCAGGCCTTCCACGTCCATCCCGAACCGGCGGGTACGGCACGGCATCGCGAACACGTCACCGGCCGCGAAGTGCGCCGGCAGCTGCCCGAACGGCACCGGGCCGGTGAACCGCACCTGCTCGGCCACCCCGATCCGCCGGGCCAGCCGGTGCAGCTGCTCGGCGTACCGGCCGCCGCCGACCAGCAGCAGCGCCGCGGCCGGCACCCGCTCCCGGATCGCCGGCAGCGCCCGGATCAGCGCGTCCTGGCCCTTGCGCGGCACCAGCCGGGACACGCAGACGATCACCGGACGTCCGGCCAGGCCGTACCGCTCCCGGACCGCGGAGCCGTCCACGGCCGGGCGGAAGATGTCGGTGTCCACCCCGGGGGTGAGCCGTTCCAGCCGGACGCCGGGCAGCGCCGCGGCCAGCCGGCGCCGGGTGTACTCGCCGAGATAGGTGAGCACGTCCAGGCTCTCACCGATCCGCCGGAGGGCCTGCCGTGCGCCGGGCAACATCGCCCAGCCGACCTCGTGCCCGTGGCTGGTGGCCACCAGCCGGTCCGCGCCGGCCTCCCGCAGTGACCGGCCGAGCAGCCCGAGCGGCGCCGCCGCGCCGAACCACACGCTGTCCGCCGCGAAGTCGGCCCGGGCCTGCAGCACCCGCCGCCGGGCGGCGGGGATGGGTATCAGCAGGCCGGTCGGATGCCGGCGCACCGGGAACGCCAGCTCCGCGTCGAACTTCTCGGCCCCGGGATAGCCGGAGCTGTACACCGCGACCTGCTCGGCCGGCAGCCGGCGCACCAACTCCCAGAGGAAGGTCTGGATGCCGCCCTGGCGCGGTGGGAAGTCATTGGTCACCAACAGCACGCGACGCGGCCGGTGGCTCACCCGAGCTGGGTCCGCAGGTAGGCCCGCCAGTCGGTCACGAAGCCGGCCTGGTCGGTGTGCAACAACGCCCGCAGCACGGTGGGCAGCGCGGTCGACGGATCCCGCTCGGTGTCCCGGCCGACCTCGGTGTAGAAGCGCACCAGGCCATGCTGCCCGATCCGATCGGCGATCAGCCGGCAGGCCAGCCAGGATTCCTCGTACAACTCCGGCAACCGGTTGCCGGCGCCGTCGAAATCGTCGGCCAGCGGCAACGCGCGCGGCAGCCGGCCGGCCCGTACGTCCGCCGTCAGCTCCGGAGCGATGTCGGTCGGGGTCCGGCCGGACCCGATATTGCCCACGTAGTCGGCAAAACCCTCGATC
>DASUAC010000052.1:0-2688 GCA_035763985.1 Jatrophihabitans sp.
AGCTGCTGACCGGCAGCGGCGGGGTGTCCATGGTGCAGGTGGTGAATGCCGAGAACCAGGTGATCGCCGCCTCGCCGGGCGTGGACACCGCGGTGTCGATGGTGACCGCGGACCAGCTGGCCAAGGCCCGGCAGGGTGCGCACCTCACCATCTCCGGCGAACGGGCCTCCCAGGACGCCCCGATCCGGGTGATCGCGGTGGACGCCAACCCGCCGGCCGGGCAGCGCACCGTACTGGTCGGCACCGACCTGGGCCGGGTCTTCGACTCGTCCCGGCTGCTGCAGCGAGCGCTGCTGTTCGGTGGGCCGCTGATCGTGATGGCCATGGCGGCGCTGACCTGGTGGGTGGTCGGGCTGACCCTGCAGCCGGTGGCCGCACTGCGCCGGGGCGCGGCGGAGCTGAGCGCGTCCGGCCTGGAACGGTCGCGGCTGCCGGTACCGGACGCGCAGGACGAGATCCACTCGCTCGCGCTCACCCTGAACGACATGCTGGACCGGTTGGGCTCGGCGACCGCCCGGCAGCGCCGGTTCGTCGGGGACGCCGCGCACGAGCTGCGTTCGCCGATCGCGTCGCTGCGGCTGCAGCTGGAGGTGGCGCAGCGGCTGGACCAGAGCGAGGCGATGCGCGAGCTCACCTCCGATGCGCTGCTGGACGTGGACCGGCTGGCACATCTGATCGACGACCTGCTGGCGCTGGCCCGCTCCGACGAGCGCGGCGGTACGCATGCCCGGCTGCCGGTACGGCTGGCCGAGCTGGCCGGGACGGTGGCTACCGGCTACCGGGACGCGCGGGTGCCGGTCCGGCTGCAGCCGGGCGAGGAGGCGACCGTGCTGGGCGACGTCGACGGACTGCACCGGGTGCTGGTCAACCTGATCGACAACGCGGTCCGGTACGCGGCCGGCGCGGTGACGGTGGCGGTGGCGGTACGGCTACCGGCCGACGCGCTGGTCACCGTCGCCGACGACGGGCCGGGCGTACCGGCCAACAAGCGGGAGCGGGTGTTCGACCGGTTCTACCGGCTGGACACCGCCCGGTCCCGGGCCGAGGGCGGCACCGGGTTGGGGCTGTCCATCGTCCGGGAGATCGTCACCGCGCACGGCGGCACCGTGGTGCTGCGCGACAACCAGCCGGGGCTGCTGGTCGAGATCACCCTGCCGCTGGCCTGAACCGCCGGGTGCCCGGTACCGGCCGGCGCGACGCGTCATGGTCGGGCGTCGTCGGAGCGGCGGCGGGGCATGACCGGCCGCGTCCGAAGAAACCAGCAGCAACGCTTGTTTTTCGCTACGGTGGGCAGCAGGCTCGAACTCGCAAGCGAATCGAGGACGCGAGATGGACTTCACCGAGACCACCGAGCACGCGGCGCTGCGTTCGGCCGTGGCCGAACTGGGCCGGGAATTCGGCATGGATTACTGGCTGGCCCGGGCCCGCAAGCACGAGACCACCGACGAACTCTGGGACAAGGCCGCCCAGCTCGGCTTCATCGGGATCAACACCCCGGAGGCGTACGGCGGCGGCGGGGCCGGCATCACCGAGCTGGCGATGGTCTGCGAAGAACTGGCCGCGGCCGGCGCTCCGCTGCTGCTGCTGGTCGTCTCACCGGCCATCTGCGCGACCATCCTGGCCCAGACCGGCACCGCCGAGCAGCGGCAGCGGTTCCTGCCGGACATGGCCGCCGGACGGGTCAAGATGGCCTTCGCGATCACCGAACCGGACGCCGGGCTGAACTCGCACCGGATCGCCACCACCGGCATCGAGCAGCCGGACGGCAGTTTCACCCTGACCGGGCGCAAGTACTACATCTCCGCGGTCGACCAGGCCGATTACCTGCTGGTGGTCGGCCAGTCGCCGGCGTCCCGGGCGGGTGGCCAGATCCGGCCGGCGCTGTTCGTGGTGCCGACGGACGCGCCGGGCTTCGAGTACCGGCCGATCGAGATGGAGATCGTCTCGCCGGAACGGCAGTTCTTCTGCTACTTCGACGAGGTACGCGTACCGGCCGAGAACGTGGTGGGCGGCTCGCTGGACGCCGCGCTGCCGGCGCTGTTCGCCGGGCTCAACCCGGAGCGGATCACGGTCGCCGCGTTCTCCATCGGCACCGCCCGGTACGCGCTGGCCCGGGCCGCCCGGTACGCCAAGGAGCGCACCGTCTGGCAGGCCCCGATCGGCAGCCACCAGGCCATCTCACATCCGCTGGCCAAGGCGTATCTGGACACCGAACTGGCCAAGCTGATGGTCTACAAGGCAGCCGACCTGCATGACCGGGGCCAGGCCACGGCGGCCGGCGAGGCGTCCAACATGGCGAAGTACGCCGCTGCCGAGGCCGCCTGGAACGCCCTGGACGCCGCCATCCAGACCCACGGCGGCAACGGGATGACCTCGGAGTACGGCCTGGCCGCGCTGCTCGGGGTGGTCCGGGCGATGCGGATCGCACCGGTCACCAAGGAGATGATCCTGAACTTCCTGGCCCAGCACTCGCTCGGCCTGCCCAAGTCGTACTGAGCGCGTCGTCAGATCCGGGCCGGCGCGGGCACCAGGCCGGCGTCCGGGCTCAACTGCGGGCCGATGTGGTCGAGGTCGAGGGACGGTACGAAGTCGGGGTTCTGGTAGAGCCGCTGCAGCTCCTTCGGCTGGGACATCCCGCGGCAACGGACGGCACCGGCGCTGGAGAGTGGTGAGATTTGACGGCCTGGC
>DASUAC010000053.1:0-10140 GCA_035763985.1 Jatrophihabitans sp.
CGTGGCTGTGATCGGCCAGCAGCAGTTCGGCCGCCGACCGCGGGATGATCTCGGCCAGCGCGCGCTCCATGACCTCGACCACCTCGGCCTCGTTCTCGGCCATCTCCAGCGCGGTGTGCAGGCTGCGGTCGAAGTCCTGCCGCCGCACCTGGGCATGCCGGCGGCCGCTCTCCAGCTCGACCTCGGCGATGGCCTGCTTGAGCTGGCTGCGCAGCGTCTTCATCAGCCGGTTCGACAGCCGCTGCTGCCGGTCCATCCGGTGCCAGACCAGGCCGGTGAGCGGTACCGCCGCGGCCAGCATCAGGCCGGCCGTGAGCAGCGCCGCGGCCAGTCCGCCGGTCAACCGCTCGGCCAGGTAGCTGGCCGGCACCGCGATGGTGGTGATCAGGGTGACGGCGAGGACGGCCGACTGCAGGCCGAGCTGGCGCATCCGGGTACGCGCCCGGTACCACTGGGCCTCGGTCTCGGCGATGACCTCAGGGTCGACCATGGGCGCCCCTCCCCGTTGCGCACCGGCCCGAGCTGGTCGGCTGAGTCGCCTTATCGGCAGCGAACGGATGATCTTGAGGGGTTGTCCGAGTCAGCCCAGCTCGTCCAGGTCTGCCTGCGCCTCGGCCACCGCCCGTTCGGCCCGCTCCACCGCACGCGCCGCGCGCCGGTGTTCCCGCTCGGCGGCTTCGGTGGCCTTGGCCGCCCGCTCGGCATCCTTGCGGGCCGCGGTCAGCTGCTCGGCCAACTGCTCGACCCGTTTGGTCAGTTCGTCCTGCCGGGCTCGCGCCGCGTCCAGCTCCTCGATCGCCGCGTCCAGGCCGTCCAGCGCCTCGGTGTGCGCCCGCTGGGCCCGGACCAGTTCCCGCTCGGCCGGTTCGCGGGCCGCCTCGGCCTTGCCGTCCGCACCGCTCTCGGCGTCTTCGCTCTTGGACTTCGGCAGGTCCGGCACCGCGCTGAGCCGGCGCGGCACCGCCACCGCGTCGCCGATGTCCACCGCGCCGAAGCCGGAGTAGCTCAGCGCCGCGGTCAGCCGTCCGGACAGCACCGCCTGCTCGGCCGCCTCGTCGGCGACGGCGGCCTCGAAGGTGGCGCGGAGCTGGTCCAGCACGCTGTCGGTCACCTTGCCGGCCTTGCGGGCCAGCCCGGTCAGCTTGCCCAGCACCTGCTGGCGGCGTTCGGACAGCTGGCGCAGCTCGTTGCCGCGCAGATGCCGGTGCGCTTCGCGCAGCGCATGGGCCAGCTCGGTCAGCTCGCCGATCGCGGCCGGCTGCTCGCGTACCAGCTGGTTGACCAGCCCGGCCGCCAGCACCGGCTTGCGCAGCTTGCCGATCTGGCCGGCCAGCGCCTTGTCGCCGTCGGCCCGGGCCTGCGCGACGAGTTCGGCGCGGCGCTGGGCGAAACCGTCCAGCTCGTCCGCCGCCAGCGCGTAGAGCCGGTCGGCCGCGGTGTCGAGATCCATCGGGCTCCCTACCTTCCGCTCGGCTCCCACGCCCGCTGCGCTCGGCGCTCGGCGCTCGGCGCTCGGCGCTCGGCGACTAATGCTCGTCGTCGCCTTCGGCTACCCGAGCCGCTTGCCCAGATGCCGGGCCGTCGACCGGCCGGCGTAGTAGCCGAACGGCGGCACCTCGGCATAACCGCAGGACTGGTACAGGGCCAGCGCCTCGGGCTGCTTCAGCCCGGTCTCCAGCAGCAACCAGCCGATGCCGTGCTCGGCCGCGCTGCGCTCCAGGTAGGCCAGCATGGCCCGGGCGAACCCGGCGCCGCGCATCCGTTCCACCACGTACATCCGCTTCAGCTCGGCGGCCGGATCGGCCCAGCCGGTGGCTGGCTCGCCGGCCGGTATCCGGCGCCAGCCGCCGATCACCACCGGTTCGTCGTCGCAGTAGCCGACCGCGAACCGGCCGCCCGGCGGCTCGAACTGATCGGCCTCGATGTGCGAGTCGTCCGGACCGCCGTACCGGACGACGTACTCGGCCTGCACCTCGGCGACCAGCCGGTCGGCGTCCGGGTGGCGGTAGCCGACGTCGCGAATCTCCAGCTGTGCCATACCCGCATTCTGCTGTATGCCGGATGATCACGGACAGCGACCGGTTATCGCTTACGGTGACGAGACAATCACCTTTGGTCATAAGGCTAAATCCCGATTCTCACGGATACTTGACATGAGGTCAGTGTTAGTGGATCGTGCGAATTGCCGCCCGCGGAGAGGCGGCCGGGTGAGTGATGATCCGCCGGGTGACCTGGTCGCCACGGCTCGGCGGGGAGCAGGGCGAAACCGGCACCTGGACGGGGCACACGGGGGATTTCGCATGCATGGCTATGCCGGGAGGCGCGCCGGTCGCGCGCGAAGTGTCGATGCCGCGGGTTTCGGCGACCAGGCTGGCTGCCGCTAGCGCCCCGCCGTCGCCCGGCCGGCTGCCGGCCGCGCAGCCGCCGGCCCCGGTCACGGCCGCCGGCCCGGTGGCGACCCGGACGCGACGGCGGGCCGCCTGGCCCACCATGACCTTCACCGTGCTGGCCCTGCTGGCGGTGGTCGGGGTGTTGCTGCTGACCGGCGGCGCGAGTGGCACTGCCGCCCGCTTCGGCGTGCAGGCGAGCCCGTCGGAGATCTCGCTGACCGCCGGCGACACCGCGCCGATCACCATCACGCTCTCGGCCCAGCACGGCTTCACCGCGACGGTCACCCTGACCACCAGCTCGCTGCCACCCGGCGTGCAGTTGGACCTCGACCGCCGGTCGGTGCCGGTCTCGGCCGCCGGGCTGAGCGTCTCGGGCCGGCTGCGTACCAGCAGCAGCGCGGCGGGCGGCACGGTCGGCATCGAGGTGATCGGACGATCCGGCAAGGCAACCGGGACCAGCCTGATCCAGCTGCACATCCTCGCCGGCGGGACGACCGACCCGGCCACGTCGCCGCCGGTGGTGTCCAGCCGGGCCGACTTCACGGTCTCCGGCAGCCCACGGGGCCTCCTGCATCCCGGCGGCTCGCTGCCGATCGACCTCCGGCTGGTGAACGCCAACCCGTTCGAGCTGAGCGTGGACGGCCTGACGGTGGCCGTCGCCGGGACCAGCAAGTCGTCCTGCCGGGTGGCCAACTTCGTGATCGTGCCGTACCGCGGCGGTTATCCGCTGCGAGTGCCGGCCGGTACGACCAGCACGCTGTCGTCGCTGCGGGTTCCGGTCAGCCAATGGCCCCAGTTGCGGATGCGCCCCCAGGCTGCCCGGACGACCTGTCAGGGCGCGACGGTGCGACTGCGGTACGCCGGCACCGGTTCGGCCAGCTGAACCTCGGCGCCTCGCCGGCCGCGCGATGGTGACGGCCACGCTGATCGTGCTGTAGTGGCTGCCTGTGCGTGGCTGCGTGGCTGCCTGTGCGTGGCTGCGTGGCTGCCTGTGCGTGGCTGCCTGTGCGTGGCTGCCTGTGCGTGGCTGCCTGTGCGTGGCTGCCTGTGGACAGCGGCCCGGGACTGTCGGAGATGGTTGGTAACGTCGTAGGTTTGCGCTGTCTCGATTGAGATTCTCCTTTATTTACAAGGCCAATCTCTCTTGACGTTTGCTTTCGGGCTCGATAGGCTCGAACACGTGAACGATTCGGAACTGCTGGCGCGGCTGGTCTCCGAGCGCCCGGCTGTCCGTTCGGGCGCGGAGTTGTCGCGGATCGATCCGGCCAGATTGTCGGCTGCCGAGCGGGTGGAGTTGCTGACCGTGCTGGAGGAACAGCGGCGGTGGCTGGAGGCGGCCCAGACCCGGGTGATGGCGGTGATGCAGCAGGAGGACACCTCAGAACTGGACCTCGTGCAGGAGGAGGTGTCGCTGGCGCTCCAGGTACCGCTGCGGACCGCGCAGTTCAGGCTGGCCCAGGCCTCGACCTTGGTGTCGGAACTGCCGCGCACGCTGGCCGCGGTGTCGGCCGGAACCATCTCGGGCGCGCATGCGGCGGTGCTCGCCGAGGCAGTCTGGCGGATGCCCACCGGCGACACCGGGTTGCCGGCCGCGTTGGAGCAGGCGGTGCTGCCGAGCTTGGCAGGCCGCTGTGTCACGGTGCCGCAACTGCGTCGCCGGGTCCGCCGAGCCGCCCTCGCGCTGGACCCGGCCACCGCCGAGGTGCGCCACCAGCGGGCCCTGGCCGACCGGCGGGTGGCCTACTGCCCGGCCGAAGACGGCATGGCCAGCCTGACCGCGCTGCTACCGGCGCCGGAGGCGCAACTGCTCTACACCAGGTTGACCGCGGCAGCCGGGCTGCTGCCCAGCCAGGATCCGCGCTCGCTGGACCAGCAGCGCGCCGATCTGCTCGTCGACGCTGTTCTGACCGGTCTTCCCCACGACCAACTCCCGCAAGTGCAGGGCCGTCGGCCGGCCATTCACGTGATGGTCAACGCCGACACCCTGCTCGGCCTGAACGACGAACCCGGCCACCTCACCGGCTACGGTCCGATCACCGCCCGCACCGCCCGCCGGCTCGCGGCCGATCAATCAGGCACCTGGCGTCGCCTGCTCACCGATCCCGACAGCGGTGCCCTGCTCGACATCAGCCCAGACCGGTACCGGCCGGGCCAACTCGTGCGCGATTACCTCAGCGCACGCGACGACACGTGTGCCTTCCCCACCTGCCAACAACCCGGCTATCGCTGCGAACCGGACCACACCGTGCCCTTCGGCGCAGGAGGCCGCACCCGGCGCGACAACCTTGCCCTGACCTGCCGCCGGCACAATCGCGCCAAGGCGGGCACCGGTTGGCACTACCGGCACGAACCGGATGGTTCCTTCACCTGGACCACCACGACCGGCCACCACTACACCGGGGGCGCCAGGCGTTCGGCGGCCACGACCGATCCGACGGCTAGAAGCGCCGAGTCGGCATTGCCGACGTCAAGGACCGGACCGGGAACGGAGACCGGATCGGGACCGGCGGAACCCGAACGGCGAGGGGCCGGCCCGACAGAAGCCGGGCAACCGGGATCCGGACCGACAGAAGCCGGGCGGGCAAGATCCGGACCGACGGAAGCCGGACGACCGGGATCCGGACCGACGGAAACCTCTCAGCGAACCGATGCCGACCCGCCACCGTTCTGACCGTCCACGCCCGAACATGCAACACCGGCCGGATGGATCGTGAGCGCGCGACGCGATCGGCTCACGAGTCCACCCGGCCGGGCGGCAGCGGTGCGTACTAGTTCCGGATCAAGCGAATTCGATCAACCGCTAGCTCAGGGTCAACGCGGTGTCGTCGATGACGAACGAGGTCTGCAGCTGGCTCCCTTCCGTTCCGGTGAAGCTGACCGTCACGGTCTGACCGGCCAACGAGGAGACGTTGAAGCTCTTCAACGCGTACCCGCTGTTGTGGTTGAGGTTGGAGTAGGTGGCCAGGGTGGTCGAGCCGGCCTTCACGGTCAGCTTGTCGTAGGCCGTGCTGGTGGTGGTCTCGTCCGTGTCGACGTGCAGGTAGAACGACAGCGTGGCGTTGCACCCCGCCGGGATGGTCACCGACTGCGAGAGCGTGTCGGTGTGGGTGGTGCCGTAGCCGTCCAGCCAGGCATCCCAACTGCCCGAATGCGCCGGCTCGCTGCTGCTGTTGCTGATCACCCCGGAGCTGGCCGACCACGGCGACGCGCTGCCGGTCTCGAAGCCGGGGTTGCCCAACTTCTGCCCCGAGCAACCGCCGCCGGAGGTCCCGATGGTCCAGGTGAAGGTGGCCGAGCCGGTCGCGCCGGTGGCATCCCGGGCGGTCGCGGTCACGCTGTAACTGCCGGACGTGCTGGGCGTACCGGAGATCAGGCCGGACGAGCTGATCGACAGCCCCGGCGGCAGGCCGGTGGCCGACCAGGTGTACGGCGACGTGCCGCCACTGGCCGACAGTTGCAGGCTGACCGCGGTGCCCACGGTGCCCGACTGCGAACCCGGGTTGGTCACCGTCACCCCACCGGTGCCACCACCGGATCCGCCGGCGGCCAGCCACTCGGTGCCGTTCAGCATCACCGTCGCGTCGGTGCCGGCCGGGTCGTTCCAGCCGTTGTACAGGGTGTTGCCGGACTGGCCGGTGCCGTCGTCGATGGTCGAGGAGTCACCGATGAACATCACCCGGCCGGAGCCGAAGGTGGAGGTGGCCACCGCGGCCCCGGTGGTGCCGGAGGACGAGTAGCCGGTCCGGTAGATCTCACCGCGCACTCCAGAGTTGTCCGCCGGGTGCAGGGTGACCGTGGTCCCGTCGCGGATGATGGTGCCGGTCGCGGTGCCGAACGGGCCCTTGATGATCGGGTCGTTGGCCGCCGAGGCACCGATCACGTTCGGGTTCTCGTTGGAGATGTCGAGCACGTCGATGGAGAAGCCGAACGGATCGGTGGAGTCGACCGAGTTGTTGGTCATCAGGTCGTTCAGGACCTTCACCGAGTCGGCGCCGTCGTTGTTGCGGTCCGAGCCGTTGTGGTCGGAGATCATGAACAGCCCGCCGCCGTTCTTGACGAACGTCATGATCGCGGTCTTCTCGGCGGTGGTCAGCAGGACGTTCGGCTCCGGCAACACGAAGGCGTTGAAGTTCTTCAGGTCCAGCGCACCGGTCGTGCCGTAGGTGATCGTGTTGCCAGACGGCAGCGTCTTCAGCGAATACCGGCCGGTCTTCTGCAGCGCCACGCCCCAGGCCGAGATGGCTCCGGTCCAGGACGTCTCGCTGGTGGGGTTGGGGTTCTGCGACAGCGGATCCGGCTGGGACGTCGAGATGATCCAGTCGGCGTTGCCGGCCGTCTCGGCCAGCGTGTTGTCGAACAGCACCTTGTACGGGATGGTGGCCGCGTGCGCTGCGCTCGGCAGGCTCGCCACCGACGCGACGGTCAGCGCCGCCGCACCGGTGATCACCGCGACCGCTGCCCCGGCGAATCGCCGGGGCAGTCGCGCAGGCTTCATCCGCATCACAGAACCTCCGATGGGCCAAGGGGTGGGGGATTAGTCGATCTTGGCCGCACTGTAGAGGTTTTATGGTTGTAAAGCCGTTAAGTAAGCGATTGCTCCTAACGTACGCTGAGGTGGCTCAGAGACAACTACAGTTCGCGGCTCTCCCCCGGCAGCAATGGCTGGTAGTCCGTCTCGTACTCCAGGCCGATCCGGCGTACCTGGTTGCCGTACAGCGATCTCCCAGCATCGGACAACAACGCGTCATGGATGCCGATCGCCCGCGGTGCCCGTACCGCCACCGCGAAGTCCATCGTCTCGGCGATCTTGGCCCACGGCGCGTTGACCGGTATCAGCGCCAGCTCCACCGCCAGCGGCGGCACCACGTAGGAATCACCCGGGTGGTACACGGTGCCCTCCACCAGGTAGCAGACGTTGGACACCACCGGTACCGAGGAATGGATCAGCGCGTGCTGGCCACCGAAGGTGCGGATCGGGAAACCCCCGGCGGTGAACTCCTCACCGGGCCCGACCGCGGTGAGCCGGCCGGTCAGTTCCGGTTTGCCGGCCAGCTGATCGACCACCGACTTCGGCGCCCAGACCCGCAGGTCGTCGTTCGCCGACGCGGCGGCGGCCAGCCGGTCGGCATCGACATGGTCCGGATGCTCGTGGGTGATCAGCACCGCCGAAGCACCTTCCAGCGCGGTCTCCACCTCGCTGAACACGCCGGGATCGATCACCACCGCCCGGTCGTCGTCGGTGATCCGTACGCAGGAGTGGGTGAACTTGGTGAGCAGCATGGCTCCACTCCATCACATCGCCGCGGCATCGCGCATCGGCTGCGATCGCCTATCGTCAGGCGTGATGGCCTCGGTGATGTGGTTCCGGCGCGACCTCCGGCTGCGGGACAACCCCGCCCTGGTCGCCGCCACCGAGCACGACCGCCGGGTGCTCGGCCTGTTCGTGCTGGATCCGGCGCTGATCCGGCCGGCCGGCGCCCCACGGCTGGCCGTGCTGTACCGCACGCTCGCCGAACTCGACCGGCAGCTGGGCGGCCGGCTGGTGATCCGGCACGGCGACCCGCGCACCGTACTGCCCCGGCTGTGCCGGGAGACCGGTGCCGACGCGGTGTTCGGCACCGGCGACTACGGCCCGTACGGCACCCGGCGGGACGAGGCGGTCGCCGAGGCGCTGGGCGCCGTGCCGCTGGGCGCCGTGCCGCTGCACCTGCTCGACTCGCCGTACGCGGTGCCGCCGGGCAGCCTCACCAACGCCGGCGGGCAGAACTTCAAGGTGTACTCGGCGTTCTACCGCGCCTGGCAGGCGCACGGCTGGGCCGCCCCGGCCCGCTCGGTGCGGCCGGACTGGCTGGCGGCGCGCTCGGACGGCATCCCGGCCGAGCCCGCGTTGCCGTCCGGGCTGCGGCTGCCGGCGGTGGGTGAGGCAGCTGCCCGGCGGGCCTGGCGCAGCTTCCTAGCCGAGGGCATCGACGGCTACGCCGACCAGCGGGACCGGCCGGACGCCGACGGCACCTCGCACATGTCGGTGCACCTGAAGTGGGGCACCATCCACCCGCGCACCCTGTTGGCCGGCCTGGCCGCGCGGCACGAGACGTACCGCAAGGAGCTGGCCTGGCGGGAGTTCTACGCCGATGTGCTCTATGCCCGGCCCGACTCCGCCCGCGAGTACTACCACCCGCGACTGCAGGCCATGCGGTACGCCACCGGCGAGCTGGCCGAGCGGCGGCTGGCCGCCTGGACGGCCGGCCGGACCGGCTACCCGATCGTCGATGCCGGCATGCGCCAGTTGCTCGCCGAGGGCTGGATGCACAACCGGGTACGGATGATCGTCGCCTCGTTCCTGGTCAAGGATCTGCATCTGGAGTGGACGGCCGGCGCCCGGCATTTCATGCGTCACCTGATCGATGCCGACCTGGCCAGCAACAACCACGGCTGGCAGTGGGTGGCCGGTTCCGGCACCGACGCCGCGCCGTACTTCCGGATCTTCAACCCGGTCGGCCAGGGCAAGAGGTTCGACCCGGACGGCGGGTACGTCCGCCGGTACCTGCCCGAGCTGGCCGGGGTGCCGGTCCGGTACCTGCATCAGCCCTGGCTGAACCCGGACGGGCCACCGGCCGGCTACCCCGAGCCGATCGTCGATCACGCCGTTGAGCGGGCGGCCAGCCTGGCCGACTATCAGCGGGTGAAAGGCTGAGGTAGGCCGGCAGTCAGGCCAGCCGGATGCCCCAGCTGCCCGTCCACTCCTCACCCGGCGCCAGCCGGTGCAACCCCTCACCGGTGTTGAACGCGTTGGCCGGGCAGCTCATCGGCTCGATCGCGACCGCGTTGCGACCCGGGGTGATGGCCGGCGGGGTGAACACCTGCAGGTAGCGGAACGCCGGATCCCAGTGCAGCTCCAGCCGCCGGCGGGCCGTCCGCAACACCGCGACCCGGCCGAGGAGGTCGGCGAAGCCGTGATCCAGCCGCAACTCGCCGAGCGGCCGCAGCCGGCGCAGATCGAAGGCGGTGTCGGCGACCGGCAACCGGCCGACCTGGATCTGCCGCTCGTCGGTGCGCAGCACGCTCTCGGCCGGGATCAGCAGCTCGGCCTCGTCCACCGGGTAATCGGCCAGATCCAGGTACGGATGGAAGCCGGCGCCGAACGGCGCGGTCTCCGCGCCGACGTTGCGGGCGGTCAGCCGCACCGCCAGCCCGTCGGCCGAGACCGAGTACCGCAGCCGCAGCCGGATCTCGAACGGGTAGCCGGTCTGCGGCACCACGTCGCAGCCCATCAGCACGCTCGCCGGATCCTGCTCCAGGCACTGCCAGCGCACCCACTTCACCAGGCCGTGGCTGGCATTGAGCTTGGCCGGCTCGGTCAGCGGCAGCTGGTAGTCCACCCCGTCGAAGCGGTACCGGCCGTCGGCGATCCGGTTCGGCCAGGGCACCAGCACGCAGCCGGCCGACTTGGGCGGCAGCTGGTCCGGCCGGCAGTCCACCGTGACCGGCTGCTCTTGATGCCACAGCCCGGCCAGCGCGGCGCCGACCTCGGCGATCTCCGCCCGGTAACCGGCGGCCGTGATGGAGTACCGCGCACCCGACAGAGCCATGCGCCGACGCTATCGCGTGGCGCGCAGCGGCCGGGCTCAGGCTTCGCCCGCGTGCCGCGCGGCGGCCGGGCTCAGGCTTCGCCTGCGTGGCGCGCGGCGGCCGGGCTCAGGCTTCGCCGTCCGGCATGACCTCGCTGGCGTCGTACTGCCAGAACGGCCGT
>DASUAC010000054.1:0-7819 GCA_035763985.1 Jatrophihabitans sp.
ATCGCCTCGCCCTCCCGCCCCGACGACGCCGCGGCCATGCTCCGCACCTGCGTGTCGGCGGCGCGGGTGGACGGCCGGGTCTGCGTGTTCCTGGAGCCGATCGCCCTGTATCACCAACGGGATCTGGCCGACGGTGACGGCGGCTGGCTGGCCCGCTACGCCGGCCCGCATGAGTGGGCCGAGCAGCACGTGCCGATCGGCTCGGGCCGGACCTGGCCGGTCGGCACCGGCGAACCGGAGCTGACCTTCATCACCTTCGGCAACGGCCTGCCGATGAGCCTGCGGGTGGCCGGCGAGCTGGCGGCCGAGGGCGTTTCGAGTCGGGTGCTGGATCTGCGCTGGCTGTCACCGCTGCCGGTGCGCGACATCCTGCGGGAGGCCGCGATCACCGGCCGGGTGCTGGTGGTGGACGAGACCCGGCGTACCGGGGGAGTGTCCGAGGCGGTGCTGGCCGCGCTGGTGGACGGCGGCTTCCGCGGCGCGATCCGCCGGGTCACCAGCGCCGACAGCTTCATCCCGCTCGGCGCCGCGGCCCGGACGGTGCTGCTGGACGAGCCGACCGTGGCGCAGGCCGCCCGGGAGCTGACCGGCGGCTGAGCGTTTTCAGCGGCCGGAAAGTGGTGGGATTTGGCGGCCAGGCCGCCAAATCCCGCCACTCTCCGGCGCCGATGGCGGGCTTGGCGCGGAGAGCGGGGGCTCAGGTCGTCCGGATGAAGGCGGCGAGCCGGGGTGAGGCGTTGCCCAGCCGGATGTTGATCGCGTAGACGCTGATCACGTGCCGGCCGGCCGGCAGGGTGAGCGTGATGGCGAAGCCGAGGTCCGGCCCGGCGTGGTAGCGGGCGGCCACGTCCGGCCGGGGGGTGTTGGTACGGAAGTACCCGAGGTACTTGCCGTCGGCGTAGACCGCGGTCAGCGGCGCCACGGCCTTGTAGTCGGGGTCGATCGACCAGCCGGATACCCGAAGCCGGTGGCCGGACAGCACGGTGGCGGCGTCCAGGTGCCCGATCGGGTTGTGCAGGGCGAGCTGCGCCGGGGTCGGACTCACCACGCCGCTGACGTCGGCGAAGTCCTCGGTCAGCCACAGCTTGCCGTGCGTCGCATCGAGGTAGACGTCGATGCCCACGTAGTGCACGGCGGTGGACAGGATATTCAGCCGGTGGCCGTCGTTCGGCGCCACCTCGTCGTACATTGCCGTTTCCAGCCCGTCGGCGCCGCTGGTGGTGCGGTTGGTGGTCCAGCCGATGTTCTCGGCGGCGGCGTGCCACGGCACGCCGGCCTGCCGGATCCGGGTGCCGAAGTCGGGCTCACCGGGCAGCTGGTGCGACATGGTGTTGTCCGCGGCCATCCAGAGGTTGTGCCGGTGCGCCGAGCTGATCAGCGCCGTGCTCATGCCCAGGGCGGGCAGCCGGTGCGCGGCCCGCTCGCTGTTCAGCATGCTCAGCACCGAGTTGGCGGCGCTGATCTCGGCGGGGGTGGCGGCCTCGGCAGTGCCACCGGCGACCATCGAGCCGAGTACGGCGGCCGTCGCGATCACCGTGCCCAGCACTCTGCGCGACCCTGTCGAGAGGGCAACCCGAAGCAGCATTCACCGTCCCCTTACCTGACACCGACCCGGTTGGCGGCACACAAAACAGGCACTCTAGGGGTACTGTCGGCGACTACCTAACTTAGATGAGCCAAATCGTTACCGTGGGTAGCCATAATCACGCGGATTTCCCGGAGCTACCGGATGATTCGGGCGCGACCTTAAGAACGATCGCCGACGCTCGGCGCGAACTCCGCCAATATGTGGTGGGCGTAAGCAAGCGACTGCCCGGCATCGGCATCGGGCGATCCGATCGCGGGATCGAAGTTGAGATCCAGGAACGCCTCGGTGACGCCCTGCCCGGCCAACTCGCGCAGATCGGCTCGTACCTGCTCGATGCTGCCGCGCAGCGGCCGGCGGTCCGGACGCTCGTCCGGCTGATCGGTCAGCTTGATCACCGCGCGCACGATGAACCGGAGCCGCTCGGCATCCCGGCCCGCCGCCACGGCCGCGCTCTTGATGACGGCTATGTCGGTGCCGATGTGGCGCAGGTCGTGCCGGCTGGCGCTGATCCAGCCGTCTGCCAGCCGACCGGCCCGGCGCAGCGCCCGCTCCGCGCCGCCGCCGAGCAGGACCGGCGGATGCGGACGCTGCACCGGCTTGGGATCGACCAGCGCGTCCGGCACCCGGTAGAACTCGCCGCTGAACCGGACCGGGTCCTCGGCCCAGATCTCCTTCAGGCATCGGACGAACTCGTCCAGCCGGGCCCCACGTCGCTGCTCCGGCACACCGGTGGCGGTGAATTCCTCGGCCGCCCAGCCCAGGCCCAGGCCGGCATCGAGCCGGCCGGCCGAGACGTGGTCCAGCGTGGTCAGCTGCTTGGCCAGCAGGATCGGGGGGTAGAACGGAGCGTTCAGCACCGCGACACCGAGCCGGATCCGCTCGGTGACGGCCGCGACGTAGGCCAGGCTGATCAGCGGATCCTGCACCGCGCGATAGCTGGCGCCCCAGTCGCCGTCGGCCGGATGCAGCAGCCGCTGGAACGTCCACAGCGAGTGGTAGCCGAGCTCCTCGGCCCGCCGGGCGATCTCGACCTGGTTCGCCGCCGTCGCCCAACTGCCCGAAACCGGAAGGCCGAAACCGAGTCGCAGCCCGGTCACCTGCCGTCCAGCCACTGCCCGCCGAAGTACATCAGGTCATCGGAGAGCAGCTCGATCTGGATCCCGTCGGGATCGCGGAAGTACAGCGACTCCTCGATGCCCTGGTCCGGGCCGCCGTAGCCGATGCCCGCCTCGTCGAGGGCCTGGCGCAGCTGCCGGTGCCGTTCCGGGGTCACCGAGATCGCGATGTGCTGCACGGTGCCCAGCGCCTCCTCGCCCGGCCGCAGGCCGAGGCCGGGGAAGTCGAAGAAGCCGAGCAGGGTGGAGTTGCCCAGGTCGAAGAAGAAGTGCGAGGACCCCGGATAGTCCCGGTTCTCGACCAGCTCGATCAGCGGAAAGCCCAGCAATCCTTGATAGAACTCGATCGTACGGGCCGGGTCGGAACAGATCAGCGCGGCGTGGTGGATGCCGCGCCCGTTGGACGCCGGCCGCTGCCCGGGCGGCAGCAGATATCGCTCACGCAGCTGCTGCCGCCGCTCGGCGAGTTCGGCCCGCTCAGCTTCGGTCGGCGTGGGCATCAGTCGAGCTTTGCGTGCAGGAAGGCAGTGGTCCGCTGCCAGGCCAGCTTCGCCGCGTCGGGGTCGTAGGTGCCGAGCAGGTCGTGTTCGGCGTGGAAGGCGTGCCCGGCCGGATAGTAGAAGAACTCCACCTCGGCGCCGGACTCCTCGCGGATCTGCTGCTCCTGCTTGCGGGCCTCGGCCACCGGGTAGAACTCGTCCTGCTCGGCGTAATGGCCCTGCACCGGCGCGGTGATACCGGTGAACTGGTCGGGCACACCGGTGCCGACGCCGTAGAACGGCACCGCGGCGCCGATCCGGTCGCCCTGCTGCGCGGCCAGCAGCAGCACGAACCCGCCGCCCATGCAGAAGCCGACCGCGCCGACCTTGCTGGAACTGACCGCGGGGTGGCCGAGCAGGAAATCCACCGCGCCGGACAGGTCCCTGGCCGCCTGGTCGACCGGCAGCTCAGACATCAGCCGGCCGGCCTCGCCCGAGTCGTGCGTGGTCTTGCCGCCGAACAGGTCCGGCGCGAGCGCCACGAAGCCCTCGTCGGCCAGCCGGTTGGCGACGTCGACGATGTAGTCGGTGAGGCCCCACCACTCCTGGATCACGATGACGCCCGGCCCGCTGCCGGACTCCGGGATAGCCAGGTAACCGTGCGCCTGGTGTCCGTTGCTGGGAAAGGTCGTGTTCTGGGCGGGATTCTGGCTGGATTCGTCGTTCTGCTCGGACACGGTGTGCGGCCTCCTGTTTGCGCTGACTGTCTACGGCTGCCACGCCTGAGATCGCTGGCACTGCTTCAAGACGTTAATTGGCCGCGTACGAGACCGGCAACAGCATGGTCGGAAGCTTGCTCTGTTACCGAACTATTCTGGGTACGACGTACTCTGGACGAGTGGCTGATCGTCCATCGCCGGCGGCGCAGCCGGAGTCCCGCCGGCCGTCGGTAACCCGCGCACGTCAATCGAGCGCGCGGCAATCGCGGGCTCGGCAGCCGGCGCCATCCTCGGATGAGGAGATGAGCTGGCCGCTGGCCGAGGTGGTGACCCGGCTGCGCCGAGCGCTGCGCACCGGCGTGCGGGCCGAGTTCGCCTGGGAACGACTGCCGATGGCGCAGATCGAGCTGATGCAGCGGTTGGCCGAGCAGCCGGGCTTGCGGGTAAAGGATCTGGCCGATCGGCACCGGCTGGCCACCAACACGGTCAGCCAGCTGGTTCAGCAGCTGGTGGTCGCCGGCCTGGTGGATCGGCAGCCGGACGCCCGGGACCGGCGGGCGGTGGTGCTGGCGCTGACCGCGGACGGCCGGCAGTTGCTGCAGCTGTGGCTGACGGCCAACCAGCGACGGCTGCAGAGTGCGCTCGGCGAGCTTTCGGCCGCGGATCGCTCGGCGATCCTGACCGCCTTGCCCGCCCTGAACCGGTTGGTGGAGCGGCTGGAGGTGGCCGAGGGGACCGGCCCGCAGCGGCACGACATCCCGGATCGCCGGCCGAACGATCTCCCGGATCGCCGGCCGTGACCGGGCCAGGCGCGCCGTGGCGGTGACCTGGGGACGGCGGGCGGTCCGGACCCGCCTGCCCACCTCAGCGCCACGACACCCCCTGCCGGATCCTCGGCGTGCTGGGGATCGCCCGAGACGGGATCCCCGGACACGGGATCGCCGGAGACGTGATCGCCGGAGAGGGGGCCGGCCGGTTGACCTGGCGGCACGCCGGCGCCGTGCTGCTTACCGGCGTGGCCGCCGGGGTGGCGGGCATCGTGCTGACCCTGCTGCTGCACGCCGTGCAGCATGTGGCGTTCGGCTATACCGAGAACACCTTCCTGATCGGCGTGGAGCAGGCGAGCCCGCTGCGACGGGTGATCGCCGTCGGCGCCGGTGGCGTGGTGGCCGGGCTGGGCTGGTGGCTGCACCGGCGGCGGTTGTCCGCTATGTCTCGCGCCAGCGACGGCAGCGCGGACGGCGGGCGCAGCATCTCGGTCACCCACGCGCTGGCCGAGCCGGTCCCGAGGATGCCGGTGGTGGACACCAGCATCGACGCGCTGCTGCAGCTGATCGCGATCGGCGCCGGGGCGTCGCTGGGCCGGGAAGGCGCGCCTCGGCAGGTCGGCGCCGCCCTGGCCGGCGGCATCGCCGCCCGGTTCGGGTTGACCGCCGAGCGACGGCGGGTGCTGCTGGCCGCCGGTGCCGGAGCGGGTCTGGCGGCGGTCTACAACGTCCCGTTCGGCGGCGCCGCCTTCACCCTCGAGGTGCTGCTCGGCACGCTGACCCCGGCGACGACGGTGGTCGCTCTGGTCACGTCCTGGTTGGCCGCCCTGGTTGCCTGGCCGGTGCTCGGCAACCACGCCACCTATCAACTGGGCCATGCCGCGCCGGCCGCACTTGCCGCCACCGTGGCCGCTCCGTTGCTCGGCGCCGCGCTCGGCCCGCTGGCGTTCGGTTTCCGTGCCGCGATGACCTACGCCCGCGCGCACGCTCCGACCGGCTGGCGTGCCGCACTGGCCATCCCGATCACGTTCACCGCACTGGGCGCGCTCGCCATCGCGTACCCGCAGTTGCTGGGCAACGGCAAGAGCCTGGCCGAGCTGGACTTCACCGCCGCGCTCGGGCTCGGTACCGCCGTCGTGCTGGCCGGTCTGAAGCCGTTGGCCACTGCCGCCTGCCTGCGCAGCGGCGCCATCGGTGGCCTGCTCACCCCGTCCCTGGCCACCGGGGCGACCCTCGGCCTGCTCGCCGGGCACGCCTGGGCCGGCGTCTGGCCCGGCAGTTCACCGACCAGCCTGGCCGTGATCGCAGCCGCCGGGTTCCTCGCCGTGGCCCAGCGTGCCCCGGTCACGGCGGTCATCCTGACCGCCGAGTTCACCCACGCCCAGCTCGTCCTGCTGCCGGCCATCGGGCTGACCGTCGTCGCGGCCACCATGACCGCCAAACGACTGACCGCAGTGCAGCACAGCCGTTCGTGAAAAGGCTTGACCCCTATATGGCGACGAGGAGTTGCGCTCGGCTGCGGCTGTGCCGCTGACCGGCCTGGGCGTCATGCCGAGACGTCGCCGGAACGACGGATGGGCATGACGCACGGGGAGGTGGCCAGGCAGTTCTACCACAGCCTTTTCGGCTGGCTCAGCGGCGCCTGAACGATGCTCTGCTCTGAACGCGCCCAGCGCTTGAACGGCGCTCAGCGGTGCTCGGCGGCACCTGAACGGTTGTGCTCAGCGGTCACCGAGGGCGGACAGCAGCGCCTCGTGCAGCAGCCCGTTGGATGCCGCCGCGTTGCCCTGATGCACCCCGGGCACCCCGTCCAGGCCGGTGAACCGGCCGCCCGCCTCGACCACGATGGGGGCCAGCGCCGCCATGTCCCACAACGACAATTCCGGTTCGGCGGCCAGGTCCACCGCGCCCTCGGCCAGCAGCATGTAGGACCAGAAATCGCCGTAGGCCCGGGACCGCCACAAGCCACCGAGCAACTCGACCAGCCGGGGCAGCCGGTCGCCCCAGCCGTGCAGCGAGGAGTAGGACATGCTGGCGTCGGCCCGCGCCGCGACCGCCGAGACCCGCAGCCGGCGCGGCTCGGCGCCCAGGGCCTGGCCGTACGCGCCGTGTCCGGTGGCGGCCCACCACCGCTGGCCGAGTGCCGGTGCGCTGACCACCCCCAGCACCGGCTCCGGTCCCTGCAGCAGTCCGATCAGGGTGGCCCACACCGGCACCCCGCGGACGAAATTGTGGGTACCGTCGATCGGGTCGATCACCCACTGCCGCTCGCTGTCGCCGACCCGGCCGAACTCCTCGCCGAGCAGCGCGTCGTGCGGCCGGAGGTCGGCCAGCCGGTCGCGGATCGCCTGCTCGACCGCTCGGTCGGCATCGGTGACCAGGCTCAGATCCGGCTTGCTGGAAACGGTGAGATCGTGCGCCCGGAACCGCGCGGTGGTGATGCCGTCGGCCAGGTCGGCCAGTTCCCGGGCCAGTGCCAGGTCGGGCCGCCAGTCCGGACGAGAACCGGCTTCGGTCCGGCCGCCGGGAGTATCGGCTGGCTGCTGCACCCGATCAGGTTATCGTCGCGGGGTGGACACCGCCGCCAGCGCTGAACGAGCAAGCGCCCTGGCTGATCCGGCGTCGTTCGGTGAGATCGCCGATCCGGCACTGCGCAAGGTGTTGCGCTCCTACCTGGTCGACGGCCGGCTGCCGGTCATCCCGCGGCCGGGGAACAAGCGGCGGCTGCTGCTGGCCTACCTGGCCACCGCGTTCGAACCCGGCATCCGCTACACCGAGCCCGAGGTGAACGCCACCGTCCGGGTCTGGCATCCGGACGTGGCAGCGATCCGTCGCTACCTCATCGACGAAGGCCTGCTGGCCCGGGAGAACGGCGTCTACTGGCGGTCCGGCGGCTGGCTGTAAACCGCGCAGCGACATACCCGGTACCCACATCGGTGCGGCTTGCCAGCAGGCGGCGATTCTGCTCCCCGCACGCCTCACCCAGTACCGAGATCGGTGCGGCTTGCCAGCAACCGGCTAATTCTGCTCCCCGGACGCCTCACCCAGTACCGAGATCGGTGCGGCTTGCCAGCAACCGGCGATTCTGCTCCCCGGACGCCTCACCCAGTACCGAGATCGGTGCGGCTTGCCAGCAGGCGGCGGAAGGCCG
>DASUAC010000055.1:0-9078 GCA_035763985.1 Jatrophihabitans sp.
TGCCCTTATGCGAAAGCCGGATTCCCGATCAGCAGCCGGCGGATCTCGGCAACCGCCTGGCCGTTGCCGGCGATGTGCCAACGCTGGCCGCGGTGCTGGACCACATCGATCTGGCCGCCGGCCGCGGTCACCAGGACCGCCCCGGGCAACCAGTCCCATTCCGGGACCTGACGTTGCAGCCAGGCGCCCACCCGGCCGGCCGCGACCGCCGCCAGTTCCACCGATCCGGAACCGAGCATGCGCAGGGTGGCGGCACCCGACAGGACGGACAACAGCGGCTGCCGAACCGCGTCGTCGGACAGGGTGGGCGGGTGCAGGTAGCTGGTCAGCGACAGCTCGGCCAACGGCGCGTCGGTCAGCCGCGGCACCGGATTGCCGTTGCAGGAGGTCGGATGGCCCACTCCGCCCAGCCACAGCTCGTCGGCTGCCGGGTGATAGACGGCGCCCAGCAGCGGTGTCCAATCGCCGTCCGGTGACCGCTCGGCCAGCGCCAGCGCCGAACACCAGTAGGGCAAACCGGACAGGAAGTTGTAGGTGCCGTCCACCGGGTCGACGAACCAGGTGCGTTCGCCGGGCAGCTCGGTGCCTTCCTCGCCCACGATCCCGTCGGTCGGCCGAGCCTGCCGAAGCCCGCTGACCACCAGTTCTTCGGCGGCGTGATCGGCGGCCGAGACCACGTCCGACACCGAACCCTTGTGCCGGGTCTCCAAACCGTCGGCCAGCATCCGGGCGGCGAGCCGGCCGGCGGCCTGTACCAGATCGGCGGCGAGCGTGAAGTCGTCGATGGCGGGCAGGTAACCGGTCACGACCCAGGAGCCTAGTAACCCAAGTGCTCAGTAACCCAAGTGCTCAGCAACCCAAGGGCCTGGTAACCCAGCGGCTCAGCAACCCAGGGGCATAGTGCGGGCAGCGCCGGGCGGCTCAGTCTCGCCTGCGGCCTGCGGCCTGCGCGGTTTCACGTCCGGGCCGGAGTCGGGTGCGAGTAGCGTTGCCAGCCGTGATCAGTGTGCCGGCCCGTCCCCGAGTGGGGCACATCCAGTTCCTGAACTGCCTGCCGATCTATTGGGGCCTGGTGCGTTCCGGGGCACTGCTCGACATCGAACTGACCAAGGACACTCCGGACAATCTCAATCGGCTGCTGGTCAGCGGGGCGCTCGACATCGGGCCGATCTCGCTGGTGGAGTACCTGCGGCACGCCGAGGAACTCCTGCTGCTGCCGGACATCGCGGTCGGCTCGGACGGCCCGGTGCTCTCGGTGAACCTGGTGGCGCAGCGGCCGCTGGCCGAGCTGGACGGCCGGCCGGTGGCGCTCGGTTCGACCTCGCGTACCTCGGTGTTGCTGGCCGAGCTCTGGTTGCGTGAGGTGCATCGGGTGCAGCCGCGTTATTTCAGCTGCCCGCCGGATCTGACCGCGATGATGCTCGAGGCCGATGCCGCCGTGGTGATCGGTGACGTCGCGCTGCGGGCCAGCTACGAGGGCGCGAGCCGTGGGCTGGCCGTGCACGACCTGGGCCAGGCGTGGAAGTCCTGGACGGGTCTGCCGATGGTCTTCGCGGTGTGGGCGGTTCGGCGTGAGTTCGCCGAGGCGAACCCGGGCCTGGTCAAGGACGTGCACACCGCATTCGTCACCAGCCGGGACGAGGCGCTTGCCCATGTCGACGAGGTGGCCGAACAGGCTTGTCGGTGGGAGGTGTTCGACGCCGCCACGCTGGCGCATTACTTCCGGACGCTGGATTTCTCACTGGGCCCCCGCCAGCTCGAGGGTCTTGTCGAGTTCGGCCGCCGCACCGCCGCGGTCGGAGCGGTTGCCGAGCCGGTTGTGCCGAGGTTTGCCGAGATCTAGCTGTGGATCGCCGATCCCGGCGGAGCAGGTACCCGTCGATCAGTCCCAGCCGAAGACGCCGTTGGGCGTCGTGGTGTCGGTGCTGGTGCTGGTGGTCGTGCTCTGGTCGGCGAGGGTGGAACCGGCCGGCCGGGGCGTCGCCGAGCTTGCCGACCCGATCGAGAATAGCCCTACAACAACGAGCATTCCGAGAGCGGTGAGCCGACGCCGGACGCTGCTGACGGTGTGGTTCTGCATGAGGACCCCCATGGTGTGCGAGTGCGGACGACGCACATCACACCTGTTCCAGCGCTCGTGAAGGGCCTCGAAACAGGTCAACAACAGGACACCCGGATAGCAGGAAGGTGACTTGCCGGATCCGGTCTGACTCGGTGTGCCTGCCTAGAGCCAGCCGCGTCGGGCAGCCTCGACGCCGGCTTCGAACCTGCTGTTGGCGCCGAGCTCCTGCATCAACCGCGAGATGGTACGGCGCAGATGCCGGACCGAGACCCCGACCTCCCGGGCCGACGTCTCGTCCGTGCAGCCGGAGGCAAGCAGTTCGAGAATCCGCTTATCCTGCGGGGAAATCTTTGCAAGGCGCGCATCCTGCTCGCCTTCGGCCGACCACGGCAGCTCCTCGGCGTCCTGCCAGGCACGGTGGAACAGGTCGAGGAAGCCGGCGACCAGGCCGGGGTTGTGGACGATCAGCGCACCGCGCCGGCTGTTGCTCGGGTCGACCGGCACCACGGCCACCTGCTCGTCCATGATGATCATGCGTTCCAGCTGTTGGGTGCTGACCCGGACCTTGACGCCGCCCATCACCAACTCGCGCAGGTACGCCCGGTTCAGTTCGTCCTCGAGCAGCGATGCCTCATGGATGACGCGCATCTCGACCCCGCGCCGGATGCCGCGCTGGTCCAGCGGCCGGCTGGCCTCCAGCGACTCGAGGCTCTGCGGACCGCCCGGCTGGATCGAGAACACGCTGGTACGGGTGAAGAACGACAGTTCCTCCAGCCGGTCCCGGACCGCCTCCAGGCCGGTCAGCCGCTCCACGCCCTGATCGGTCGGCTCGACCGGCTCCGGCTTGCGATACAGCGCCTCGAGTTCCTCGATCACGAACCGGCTCTCCGAGGCGCGCCGGTACAGCCTGAGCAGTTCCTCCTCGCGTCGCTCGATGAGCTGCCCGATCGCCGCGGACGGCCGCGGCACGGTGAACCCGGTCCCGTCCCGGTCGTACTTGAGCACCCCCAGCTCGACCAGCTTGGCGCAGTTCTCCGCCGCCGCCGCCTCGTCGATGCCGTGCTCGCCGGCCAGTTCGGCGACGCCGACGGACGGATTGCGCAGTAACGACCGATAGATCGACTCGTCCTGGGTGCTGAATCCCAGGTCGGCAAGGCTCATCCCGGCCGTCCTGGCTGGTTGCTGACCGGCGGTGGCAGCGTCCTGCCATCGGTTGGGCTGTGCGCGCCGACCCGGCGGGCGCACGATTGCCAGGACATCGGTCCGGGGAGAGGGATGCCGACTATGGCCTCGATCGTCCGCTGCTGGCGCGCCGGTCCGTCCGGCAGCTCGGCAGCGCTGGTCGCCGCTTGGCTGATCGACGCGATGGCGGGCATGGAAGGCGTCCGGCTGAGATCCGCCGATACCGAGTTCGTGGTGCTCGACGTGGCGCCGGACTTGCTAGCCGGCGTTCGTGAGGCGCTCGACCGCACGCTCGCCGAACCACGATTCACCGGGTGGCAGGTGCTGGAGTGATCCGATCCGCGCACGTATTCATGACCTTTCACCCGCCCTCCCTGCCGGTGTTTCAGGTATCCGGAAGGCGAGGATGCCGAACATTCTAAGGGCAGTGCGCTACCGAATACCTGCGGATTCCGGTGTCGGTTGCCACGTGCCGCCACCGCGTACCACCCGGCAGACGGCGATCGGTCCGCGGTGACACCGGGCCGGCTGCCGAGCGGCGTGCCGGCTGGGACTAGTTCGCGCGGCGGAGCCGAGCGGCGTGCAAGTGAGAATAGCCACGCACCGAATGCGGCCGCAGCCGCCTGAGCGACCAGGCCGGATCGTCGGCGAGCGCCTCGGCCAACTGCTGGTCGATCAGCACGCTGCCGGGCCGGGCGAGCCCGGTCAACCGGCTGGCGATGTTGACCACCGGCCCGTACACGTCGCCGTACCGGGCCAGCACCTGCCCGTACGCGAGCCCGACCCGCAGTTCGGGCAGCCCGGCCGCCGCCGCCCGTTCGGACAACTGCAGCGCAAGCTCGGCCGCCGGACCGGCCGCCGGCACCGTGAACAACACCTCGTCGCCGATCGTCTTGATCACGTGACCGTGCTGCTCGGCGATCAGGTCGGCGGCCAGCGTCTCGAACTCCTCCAGCACCGCCGACAGTTCCTCGATGCCGACCTCGCGGGACAGCGCGGTGTAGCCGGCCAGGTCGGCGAACCCGACCACCAGCATCGCCGAGCGCGGGTCGGCGGCCGGTTCGCCGAGCAGCCGTTGGGTGGCGTCGACCAGTTGGCGGCGCCACACGTGCATCTGCACCTGTTCCAGCACCGGATCGGCCAGGGCCACGAACTCGGCCAGTTGCTGCCCGCGGATCTCCGGCCGACGGACGGACAGTTCCAGCAGCAGCCGCGCCTGCCACTCCGCCAGCCGGGACATGCTCTGCCCGACCATTCGGGTCACCGTCCGCAAAGCGGCCTGGTCCACCAAACCGGCCGCGACCAGTGCCGCCGCGTTGCCGAGCGCGGTGACGTCCTCGTCGGTGAAGGCCACCTCGTCGTCGGCGACGCTGGCGAAGCCGAGGGCCCGCCACAGTTGGCTGGCCAGTTCCAGCGAGATGCCGGCCCGCTCGGCGGCCTCGGCGCGGGTGTAGCGGGCCGGCCCGCCGAGCAGCACGGCGGCCAACCGGTCGGCGCCGTCGGCCGGTTCGGTCATCAACCGGTGGTGTGCACGATCAGCACGTCGACGGCTGCCCGGCGGGCCACGTCGGCCGGTACCGAACCCAGGATCCGGCCGGCCAGCCGGTTCAGCCCGCGATTGCCGACCACGATCAGATCCGCTTCGTGCTGCTCGGCCACCTTGCGCAGCACATCGACCGGATCGCCCTGTACCGCGAAGGTCCGTAGCTCGAGCTGGCCGGCCCGGCCGGCCCGGTCGCGGGCCCGGCTCAGGTTGTCCTCGGCCGGCGCCGAGCCGATCAACTGGTAGGACTCCGGGCCCAGGATGTCTTTCTCCCGGTCCAGCGACGCCTCATCGGCCGGCTGGTAGGCGCTGACGATGAGCAGCCGGGCACCGGCATCGGCGGCCAACGCGGCCGCCCGGTCCACCGCGCGGAAGGAGGTGTCCGAGCCGTCGGTGCCGACCAGCACGGTCCGGTAGCTGCCAGCCATCGAGATCTCCTGGTGAGTACGCCGACGTTCGAGCCGACAGGCGAGCGACCCGATCGGTTTGGTCAACGAATAACCGGGTGAACCGTGACGAGCGGCTTGCCAGTTCGTGAGTGAGCATCGTAACGAGCGGAGCGGGCGAGGGGCGCCAGCGATCCGGCGATGGGCGCTCGCGCGAAGGGCAGAGGTCAGAATGCTCATGTGACGACGCTCGCTGCCGAACTTCGCGACCGCTACGACCGCCAGGTGCGTACGGCGCTGGCGGCCCGGTTGCCGCCGGGCTGGGAACTGTCCTGGGACGGCCCCCTGATGCGGGTGACCGGAGGTCATCGCGGCTTCGTCGGCTACCGGGACCTGGCGGGGCTGACCGGATCCGGACTGGACGCGCTGATCGAACGCACCTGTGCCCACTTCGACGCCCACGACGCGGCGTTCGAATGGAAGTGGCACGCGCACGACGAGCCCGCGGACCTGGCCGACCGGCTGCTCGCGCACGGCTTCGTCGCCGAGGATCCGGAGACGGTGCTGGTCGGAATGGCCGCCGAGCTGACCGAGGCACCGGCGCTGCCGGCCGGGGTGGCCATCGGCGAGGTGACCGCCGAGCCGGATCTGCGCCGGATCGGCGAGCTGGAGACGGAGGTGTGGGAGGCCGATTCGTCCTGGCTGGCCGAGGAGCTGATCTCCCGGCGCCGGACGGATCCGGACGAGCTGTCGGTGTACGCCGCCGAGGCCGATGGCCGGTACCTCTCGGCGGCCTGGATCAGCTTCAACCCGGGCACCGACTTCGCCGGGTTGTGGGGTGGCGCGACGCTGGCCGACTGGCGCGGCCGGGGGATCTACCGGGCGCTGGTCGCCGTCCGGGCGCGCCGGGCGGTCGAGCGAGGCTGCCGGTACCTGCAGGTCGACGCCTCGCCGGACAGCGAGCCGATCCTGCGCCGGCTCGGCTTCCTGGCGATCGCCCAGACCCGGCCGTACGTGCATCCGGCCGCCGGCCGGCCGGTCTAGGCTGTTCCGGTGACCACCGCAGCCGCGACCAGCGCAGCCGAGATCAGCAGCCTGCTCCAGCACGCCGCCGACGGTGGCCGGCTCTCGCCCGGGCAGGCGCTGCTGCTCTACACCGGCGCGCCGCTGCACGCGCTGGGCGAGGCCGCCGACGCGGCACGCCGGCGCCGGTTCGGCGAGACCGCCGACATCGCGACCTACATCATCGACCGCAACATCAACTACACCAACGTCTGCCTGACCGCCTGCAAGTTCTGCGCCTTCTACCGGGCGCCGGGCCATCGGGAGGGCTGGACGCACGACGACGCCGAGATCCTGCGCCGGTGCGGCGAAGCGGTCGAACTGGGCGCCACCCAGATCATGCTGCAGGGCGGCCATTCGCCGGAGCTCGGCATCGAGTGGTACGAGCGGATCTTCGCCGCGATCAAGGCCGAGTACCCGATGCTGGTGCTGCATTCGCTCGGCGCGTCCGAGGTGGTGCACATCGGCCGTACCTCCGGTCTGTCGCACGAAGAGGTGATCACCCGGCTGCACGCGGCCGGCCTGGACTCCTTCGCCGGCGCGGGTGCGGAGATCCTGGTGAAGCGGCCGCGGACCGCCATCGCGCCGCTGAAGGAGGACGGCGAGACCTGGCTGGCGGTGATGGAGACCGCGCACCGGCTCGGGGTGGAGTCCACCGCCACCTTCATGATGGGCACCGGCGAGACCAACGCCGAGCGGATCGAGCACCTGCGGATGGTGCGCGACGTGCAGGACCGGACCGGCGGCTTCCGCTCGTTCATCCCGTGGACGTACCAGCCGGAGAACAACCACCTCAAGGGACGGACCCAGGCCAGCTCGCTGGAGTACCTGCGGATGATCGCGGTGAGCCGGCTGTTCTTCGACAACATCACCCACCTGCAGGGTTCCTGGCTGACCACCGGCAAGGACATCGGCCAGCTGACCCTGCACTTCGGGGCGGACGACCTCGGCTCGGTGATGCTGGAGGAGAACGTGGTCTCCTCGGCCGGCGCCCGGCACCGGTCCAACCGCACCGAGTTGATCGAGCTGATCCGGTCGGCCGGCCGGATCCCCGCCCAGCGGGACACCCTGTACCGGCACCTGGCGGTGCACCGGGATCCGGCCGAGGACCCGCGCGACGACCGGGTGCATTCGCACTTCTCCTCCACCGCGCTGAAGCTGACCCCGGTCACCGCCGGCTCCGGCTGAGCCACCGTCGGCCTCGGCCGCCGGCCACCCCGTACCTCATCTGACTGACGACACCCCGGCCTGCGCTCGGCGCTGCCGTCGAGGCGATCGCTGCGCCGGGCCACGCTCCTCGGTCTGTCACCTTGCTGACCGGCCGATGTCCGGTTGCTGACCTGATGAGGCCTGGCTCGGAGCGCTCCGGGGCGGTCAGATGAAGCGATGCGGACAGCCCACCCTGGCCCCGAACGGCCGTCGGCGGCCCAGTTCGGGCTGCCCGGTGGGCGTCCTGTGTCGGGTCCGTCGTCCCGGCCGGCCCGCAGTGACGGGGATGTCCGGCCGGTCAGCTGGAGGACGGTGCGATGACGGAGCCGGACGACGCGCTTCGGGCGGCGCTGGAGGCCGCGGGCCTGTCGTTACAGGCCATCCCGGAGGACCAGCGCGCGATGTTCACCTCGCTGACCGATGAAGAGGTCACCCGGTTGATCAAGCTGCGCGCCGGCAAGGCCGAGAAGATCGGGGGGACGGGCGGGACCGCCCCGGAACCGGTCCCGCCCGACCCGGCCATCTCCGACCCGGCCATCCCCGATCCGGCCATCCCCGACCCGGCCATCCCCGACCCGGCCATCTCCGACCCGGACGCGATCGCATCCGAGCCGGAAGGCCTGGACACCCACGGCGGGGCAGACCGCAGCCGGTGAGCGCAGCGGCGTCCGCTGCGTCGGGTACCGGTTCTGCCGGCCGGGACGCTCGGTAACCGGACCGGTCGACCCGCCGGTACGGCCGCGACCCGGTCCGGGACAATCGACGGCGATGAGCAGAGCCAGCCTTGACAAGCGCCCCGCCGAGGTCGCCGCGATGTTCGACGCGGTGGCCCGGCGGTACGACCTGACCAACACCGTGCTGTCCTTCGGGCAGGACCGGCGCTGGCGGCGGCGTACCCGGCACGCGCTCCACCTCACCCCCGGCGAACGGGTGCTGGACGTGGCGGCCGGCACCGGGGTGTCCACCGCCGAGCTGGCGCGATCGGGGGCGCACGCGGTGGCCAGCGACTTCTCGCTCGGCATGCTCACCGTCGGCAGCCGGCGGGCCGGCCGCCGGCAACTGCCGTTCGTCGCCGCGGACGCGCTGCACCTGCCGTTCGCCGACGCCGCCTTCGACGCGGTCACCATCAGCTTCGGCCTGCGCAACGTGGCCGACGTACCGGCGGCACTGGCCGAGTTCGCCAGGGTCACCCGGCCCGGTGGCCGGCTGGTGGTGTGCGAGTTCTCCACGCCGGTGCTGCCCGGCTTCCGGCAGTTGTACCTGAACTACCTGATGCGGGCACTGCCGTCGATCGCCCGGCGGGTCTCCAGCAACCCGGACGCCTACGTCTACCTGGCCGAGTCGATCCGCAGCTGGCCCGACCAGCGCGCGCTGGCCGCCCGGATCGCCGATGCCGGCTGGTCGGAGGTGCGTTGGCGCAACCTGACCGGTGGGGTGGTGGCGTTGCACTGGGCGCAGCGGCCGGCGAGCCCGGCCGTCGGCTGACGCACGGCCGATCAACCGCGGCGCTAAAAACCATTTGGATTAGTTGCGAGCAGCATGTAATTTAGATGCGTGGAGCAAACAAATAAGGTAGCTCGGATGCAGGTGACGGACGAGCCGGTCGACGGCCTGGAGGCTCTCGAGCGGGAGTT
>DASUAC010000056.1:0-7264 GCA_035763985.1 Jatrophihabitans sp.
TCACCGTGCTGTTCGAGGGCGAGACGCCGCAGGTCAACGGTTACCTCTACAGCGACTTCACCATCGTCGAAGAGGTGGTGATGACGGCGACGCTGAGCATTCCCCGGCTGGTGTTCACCGCCGAGCTGCCGCCCGGTGAGACCGTCTCGGTCGAGTCGTTGATGGCCGCGGTGATGCAGAAGCTGACCGGCCACCGGTACGCCCCGCCGGTGGCGATGGAGATCTCCCAGCTGGAGCTGTCGGTGGACGTGCCGAACCGGGCGTTCGGGTTCGCCACCGAGATCCTGACCGACTGGACGCTGGCCTTCGGCGAGGCGAACGGCGGCGCACTGATCACCCTGAGCTTCGAGAGCATCGGCTTCGACATCGAGTACAGCGGGCAGCTGCTGCAGGCCGGCCTGGTCGCCTACGCCGCGGTCAACGAAGGGCTGTGCTACTTCTCGGCCACCTCGCCCGGCGACGGCGTCGGCTGGGCGTTCGCCGGCGGCCTGGTGCCGGAGAGCACGCTGAGCGTGACCAACCTGCTGCTGGCCTTCATGTATCCGGCCGGCGACATCCCGGGCGGCAGCTACGGCATCCCGGATCTGGTGATCGACCAGCTGGTGGCCACGCTGGCCACCGACGCGGACAACGTGCCGTCCGAGTACACCTTCTCCGGCGGCCTGACCACGTCCTGGCAGTTCGAGGTGTTCCCGGGCGGGCTGACCCTGGTGGTGGCAGCAGGCCTGGATCTGCACGGCACCCGGCGGGACACCGGTCCGGCCCGGCTGCCCGCGGCGCCGCCCGGCCTGCTCCGGCTGCCGGCCGCGGTCGCGCCGGCGGCGGCGGTGGCCGCCGACGCCGAGTGGCAGATCGCCGGGGCGGTGCGCGGCTCGGTGACCATCAACAACCTGGTGATCTCGGTGGCTTACGAGTTCGCGCCGGCGAACTCAAGCCTGACCTTCGTGGTCTGGTACAAGCAGCGCGGCATCCAGGCCACCCTCAGCCAGGCCACCGATCCGGACACCGGCCTGGCCGACACCATCCTGACCGTCCGGCTGGGCGACCTGTCGCTCGGCGAGCTGCTGGACTGGCTGATCGGGCTGGCGGTGCCGGGCGGCAGCCGCCGGTTGGCCACCCCCTGGGACGTGCTCTACCAGGTCAACTTCAAGAACCTGTCGCTGCTGGTCAACCTGACCACCTCCGAGCTCGTGGTGAGCTACGCCGTCCGGCTGGATCTCGGCTTCGCCAGCTTCACCTCGATCGGCCTCCGGTATGCCACCGTGAACGGCGAGGGCCGGGTTTATCTCGAGTTGGACGGGCAATTCCTCGGCCAGTCGTTCGGCGGCGCGAGCGGTGAGCCGCTGTCCTGGGACGTGGTGCACGACGATCCGCCGACCGTGCCGGGCAAGGGCGGCAGCCTGCTCGACCTGCGCTACGTCGGCTTCGGCCAGCACCTGGCGCTACCGGTGCCGGTCGCCGAGCTGGACACGGTGGACAAGGTGCTCGCCGCGCTGCGCGCTGACCTGCAGCCGGTCACCGGGACCGGCAACCCGCTCGCCGACCCGGCCGCGGTGGGGCTGCGCTACGACAGCAACAGCAACTGGCTGTTCGGGCTGGACGCCACCATCCTGGACACCGTCTCGCTGTCCGCGGTGTTCTTCGATCCGGTCCTGTACGGCGGGGTGATCGCGCTGGCCGGCGAGCGGGCCGGCGGGCTGGCCGGGTTGCGGTTCGAGCTGCTCTACCGCAAGATCACCGACGACATCGGGGAATTCTCCGCCGACCTGCGGGTGCCGGACGAGTTCCGGCACCTGGAGTTCGGCGAGGTGTCGGTGACCCTCGGACTCATCCACGTGGACATCTACACCAACGGCAACTTCCGGATCGACCTCGGCTTTCCCTGGAACCAGGACTTCTCCCGGTCGTTCGCGGTGGAGGTGTTCCCGTTCGTCGGCCAGGGCGGCTTCTACTTCGGCTACCTGACCGGGGCCACCTCCGAGCGGGTCCCGCAGATCACCAACGGCACCTTCTCGCCGGTGATCGAGGCCGGCCTGGGACTTGCCGTCGGGCTCGGCAAGGACTTCCAGGCCGGCCCGCTGCGGGCCGGATTGACGGTCGAGGTGTACGGCATCTTCGAGGGGGTGTTCGCCCCGTTCAACCCGTACGACAAGGCCAGCGGCACCGATAATTACTACTGGATCCAGGGTGTGGCCGGGGTGGTCGGCACCCTGTACGGCAGCGTCGATTTCGTGGTGGTCAAGGCCTCGGTCAGCATCACCGCACGGGCCCAGGTCCGCTTCGTGCTGGAGGCGCACCGGCCCAGCCTGGTCGAGCTGAAGCTGTCGGTGACGGCCAAGGCCAAGATCCGGGTGCTGTTCGTGACGGTGCATTTCAGCTTCTCCTTCACCCTGTCGCAAAGCTTCGTGATCGGCAAGGCCAGTGCCACCCCGTGGATCGTCGGCAACTCCAGCTCGCGGCTGGCCGGTCGCGGCTACCTGGCCGACGCGACGTACCGGGGTGTGACCGGCAGCGGCGCCGGCGCTGGAACCCAGCCGCTCGGGTTGCGGCAGCAGCGCAGCCAGCACCCGGTCCGGCCGCTCAGCCGGCTGCGCTACGCCCGGTACGAGCTCGGCTCGCTGCCGGCCCAGCCGGCCTACCGCAGCCTGCACCAGGGCCGGCTGCTCGCCCTGCGCGGCCGGCTGCCCGGGCTGGCTGCCGAGCCGGCCGCCGCACTGGCCACCCCGGCGGCGTGGCAGGCCGTCCCGGTGTTCGGCGACGGCAGCCCGCAGACCGTCCGGGTGCAGTTCCTGCCGATGTTCACCGTCGCCGACCCGGCCTCGCTGTACGGCCGCGGCTCCGCGACCGGCGGCAACCAGTTGGAGATCGTGCTCGGCTTCGTCGCCGAGAACGGCACCGACCCGGACGCGCACGGCGCGGACGAACTCCGCCGGCTGACCGCCGACGCGCACCACCTCGGCGCGGACGGCGCGACGCCGCTGGCGGTGCTGGTCGAGGCGTTCGTCCGGTGGGCCGCCCAGGCCGGTGCGGGCAAGACCGGTACGGACCAGATCAGCCTGCTGGCGCTGGAGGATCTGGTCACCGAGATCGCCGACCCGGCGTTCGTCCAGGCCACCTTCGGCTATGCCAACCTGACCGGGTTCCTGGCCGCCAGCCTGCACCTGGAGGTGGTCGGTTACCCGGCCGGCCCGGCGCCCACCGAGACGGCCGGCACGTTCGTCGCGCTGCCGCCGGACATCAGCGCGACCGTGGTGACCGGCGACAGCACCACCGGCCGTGACTACACCGGCTACCAGCCGGTCAGCAGCCAGTACGCGACCAACCTGGCCGCCTACTTCGAGCAACTGCTCACCAGTGCCACCGCCGGCCAGGCGTCCGCGCCGACGGTGACCGAGCTGACCGAGGCGGCCGGAACCGAGCTGGTCGGAACCGAGTCGGCCGGAACCGAACAGGCCGAGACCACCATGGCCGAGCTGGTGTTCGGCGAGTACTTCGCGGTGCTCACCCAGGCCGGCCTGCAGGCTGCGGTCGAGCTGCTGCAGAACTACCCGGTGAGCTACCCGGAGACCGACGGCCCGAGCCTGGTCGAGCTGGCGGCCGGCTTCGCCGGGCTGACCGCGCCGACCCGGCTGGGCCGGGGCCAGCGGCTGGCCGACCTGGCCGGCCAGACCGGCCATCACCCGGCGCGGCTGGCCGCGGCCAATCCGCTGGCCGCGGCCGGCGACAGCGACCTGGTGGACGTCCCGGTCGAGGTCACCCCGCTGTCGATCGCCGAGGACAACCCGGCGGCGGTGCTGGCCACCGGGCTCACCGTCGCGATGCCGACGCTGCCCTACCAGGTGCGGTCCGGCCAGAGCCTGGACGCGGTGGCCGCCGCGGTGCCGTTCGTGGCCGCGGCCACCCCGGTCACCGGGCTGGCCGTGGGTACCACCAACCAGCGGCTGGCCGGCCTGCTGCGCACCGGCGCCACCCTGCAGATCCCGGCGTTCAGCTACCAACCGGTGGCCGGCGACACCGAGCACCTGCTGACCGCGCTGCTGACCGTACGCAACCTCGGGGTGACCGGCATCGAGCACCTGGACTGGTACGAGCAGGCCGTCTCGACGCTCAACCCGGACGTCACCGACTGGTCCGCGCCGGCCGGCACCGTGCAGGTGCCGGCCGGCTACCTGGACAGCACCGCAACCGGCTACACCGTGCACCAGGGCGACACGCTGGCCCGGATCGCCGGCACCATGGCGCTCTACCAGGCGATGGACAACGCCGTCGACCCGGCGCTGACCGGCCCGGTGACGGTGCCGGCGATGGACCACCCGATCGGCTCGACGGACACCTTCGCCGACCTGGTGGTCGACTTCCCCGGCCTGCAACTGGCCGACCTGGTCAGCGCGAACGTCACCGCGCCGGTGCTCACCCCGCTGACCGTGCTTGCGCTGCCGACGTTCACCGCTTCGGTGCCGGCCGGCCAGACGCTGGCCGGCCTGGCCGCCGGCTACGACCTCGGGCTGCCGGACCTGGTGGCGATCGTGGAGGACGTGCCCGCGCTGTATGCCGGCGGCAGCGAGCTGACCGTGTGCGACGTGCCGTCCCGGACCGTGGACGAGCTGGTCGCCGACGTGACCGGCGCCGGCCCGCTGAGCACCATCGGCGGCCAGCTGTCCAACTTCGTCGCGCACGGGTTGCGGGCACCGGCGCCGGACGACGCCGGGTTCACCGACCTCACCCCGGAGCAGGTGCTGGCCGGCGACTACACCGGCCAGCTGTACGGCGTGGTGGATCTGGTCGGCCAGCAGTTCTCCTGGCCGGATCCGGCGGTGCCGGTGCAGATCACGCTGACCCACGCCGCCAGCGACTGGCTGAGCTTCACCGAGGCGGTCACCGGTGAGCCGGTGGTGACCGCCGAGCTGGCCGCGGTCAATCCGCGCTGGGCCGCCGGCGACCGGCCACCAGCCGGCCGGATCCTGGCCACCGGGCCGGTCGACCAGCTGGACCTGACGGTGGATCAGGCCGGTTTCGGCGACCAGTTGCCGGCCACCACGGTCACCCTGGGCACGCAGCCGCCGGTGCCGCTGGCGGATTTCCGGGAGACCCCGGTGCACTACAACTTCCAGGTCACCCAGCACTGGCAGGCGGCCGTCCGGCCGAGTGTGCCGAACAGCCCGTCCGACGGGGCGCCGGGCGAGCCGAGCCTGTGGCCGCTGCCGAGCAACCTGCAGCCGCTGGCCGGCCTGCCGGGCGACTACCGGCTGGCCACGGTGCCGCTGACCGCGCCGCCGGACACCGAGGGCAGCCCGCTGACCAGCTACTGCTGGGCGGTCAGCATCGGCATCGCGATCAACCGGGTGGCCGACCCGAACGACCCGGCCGACACCGCGACCGCCGGCTCCGGCTCACCGGTCGGCAGCGCCTGGCTGGACGGGCTGTACCTGGTGGACGGCGCGGCCGCCGAGGACACCGCGCTGCTCTACCAGCTGTGGACGTACCTGGCCGGCGGCTCCGACACCGGCACGCTGTACCTGCTGTACCCGCCGAACGCCACCTCGGCCGCGCCGCTCGGCTACGCCTCGGACGCGATCGACCGGGACGCGACCGTGCTGCTCAAGACCAACCTGGCGACCGAGACCCGGGATCCGAGCCATTCGTTCCGGGCGGCCGCGGCGCCGACCGCGAACACCTACAGCGCGCCGGTCAGCGCGGCGACCGACTTCCTCTGCCTGCTCTGGCAGGCCTCGGTGGTCACCGCCGGCGGCTTCTACCTGCGCTACGACGCGGACGGCGCCGGGCTGCCGGACGCCATGTTCGACGACACCGGGCGGGGCTCGCTGCAGGTGCTCTGCCTGCTGGCCGGCCAGGCCGACGCGGCGCAGCCTGGCGGTCCGCTGCTGGCGGTGAACAACGTCGCGGTGGTGGCGCAGAACGTGGACGCCTCGGCGGTGCAGCTGTACGCCGAACGGACTGACTCCGACGCCCCGATCAGCCGGGTGGCCACCACCCCGCCCGGCACGGTGGGCTTCAGCCTGCAGCGGGTCGACCCGGCGCCGCCGGCCGGCACCGATCCGTCCGCGGCCCAGCTGGCCGGCATGCTGTACAGCCTGCTCGGCTACCGGATCGAGGCCGGCACCGGCTTCACCGCCAGCAACGAGGCGATCCCGCAGGGCTCGGAGGACGGTGCCACCGAGGGCGAGCTCAGCTACCAGCAGGTGCTCAGCGTGTACCCACGCGCGGACGCGGCCGGCCTGGTGAGCCACGCCAACCCGTGGCTGCCGCCGGCCGAGCAGGATCCGTACGCCGGCATCTCGGCCTCCGGTGCCGCTCAACTTTCCTTCGTCATGCACGATGTCTTCGGCAATGAGGCGATCGTGGCGGACCCGGTGACCGGTCTCGACCTACCCGACCGGTACACCGACCGGGTGGCCGGGTTGTCCGACCTGCCCGGCACCACCTGGGCCTACACCGTGACCGGCGCCCGCCCGGACGCGGCCATCGAGGTGGTCGGCGGCCTGCAGGCCAGCAGCTACCTGCCGGCACCGGCCGTCCCGTCCGCGCAGGCGTTGTCCTCGGCCGCCGCGCACGCGCAGAAGCTGGCCGCGGCGCTTTACCAGCAGCGCCGGCCGGGCGTCCTCATGCAGCTGACCACGCCGCTGGCCGCCGAGCCGCTGTCGCCGCCGGCCGCGCCGCTGGTCGGCTACCTGGCCGCGGCGTACGCGTTCACCAGCCAGCTCGCCGGGTTGACCGTCCGGACCCATCAGGTGACCGCCGGGCAGAGCCTGGCCGAGGTGGCCGGGCAGTACTCGCTGTCGGCCGAGACGTTGCTGCGGGACAACGAGGACCGGGCGGTGGACGCGCTGTTCGCCGGCACCGTGCAGCTGCCCGGGTACCAGCAGGTCAAGCACGGCGAGACGCTCAACGCGTTCGCCGGCCGGGTCGGCAGCACCGCGGCCGGGCTGCTCGGCCAGTGGCACAACGGGCTGGCGCCGGTGCCGGCCGGGGTGGACCTGATCATTCCGCAGGCCACCGGGGAACTGACCGAGGGCTGGTCGCTGGCCCAGTACGCCGCCCGGTCGCAGTGCACCCCGGCCGACATCGCGCAGGCCAACGCGACGGTGGCCGGGCTGATCGCGGACGGGCTGACGCTGTGGGTGTCCGGGGTGCTGCTGAACACCGACGGCTCGACGTTCAGCTCGCTGGTGGAGGGCTTCGCCGAGCTCGGCGTCACCACCACGGCGGCCGAGATCGCCACCGTCAACCAGAACGTCACCGGCAT
>DASUAC010000057.1:0-8874 GCA_035763985.1 Jatrophihabitans sp.
GCGGCCGATCCGGTGCACGTAGGACTCCGGGTCGGTCGGGATGTCGTAGTTCAGCACATGGCTGATCCGGTCCACATCCAGCCCGCGGGCCGCCACGTCGGTGGCCACCAGCAGATCCAGCGCACCGCTGCGCAACTGACCGATCAGCCGCTCGCGTTGCGCCTGCACCAGGTCGCCGTTGATCGCGGCGGCGGCGAACCCGCGCGCCCGCAGTCGCTCGGCGAGATCCTCGGTCGCCTGCTTGGTCCGGACGAAGACGATCATCGCCTCGAAGCTCTCCACCTCGAGGATCCGGGTGAGCGCGTCCAGCTTCTGCGCCCCGGCGACCAGCAGGTACCGCTGCCGGGTGTTGGCGGCGGTGACGGTTCGGGTGCCGACCGCGATCTCCACCGGGTCGTTCAGATAGCGCTGCGAGATTCGCCTTATCTGAGCGGGCATGGTGGCGGAGAACAGCGCGACCTGCTTGGCCGGCGGGGTCTCGGCGAGGATGGTCTCGACGTCGGCCTGGAACCCCAGCTGCAGCATCTCGTCGGCCTCGTCGAGCACCAGCAGCCGGAGCCGGGAGAGGTCCAGCGTCCCCTTGCTCAGGTGGTCGATCACCCGGCCGGGCGTACCCACCACCACCTGCGCGCCGCGACGCAGGCCGGCCAGCTGCACCGGATAGCCCTGGCCGCCGTAGATCGGCAGCACCTGCAGGCCGGGCAGGTGATGACCGTAACGGCCGAGCGCCTCGGCGACCTGCAGCGCAAGTTCCCGGGTCGGGGTCAGGATCAGCGCCTGGGTGCTCCGGTCGGCCACCTCGAGCCTGGACAAAATGGGCAGCGCGAAGGCGGCGGTCTTGCCGGTGCCGGTCTGGGCGAGGCCGATCACGTCGCGTCCGGCCAGCAACGCCGGAATGGTCGCGGCCTGGATCGGCGTCGGGGTCTCGTACCCGACCTCGCCGAGCGAGGCCAGCACCGGCTCGGCGATCCCCAGGCCGGCGAAGGCCGATTCGGCCTGTTCGGCAGGAGATTCGGCCTGTTCGGCAGGAGATTGGGTCTGCTCGGCAGCAGATCCGGTCTGTTCGTTGGGAAGTTCGGTCTGCTCGCTGGCAGCTTCGGTCCGCTCGGAAGGAGATGTCATCGCCCATCCAATCTAGCCCGGATCGAGACGCCGCTCGCGGTGAGCCGTCCGCGCAGCCGGACGGCTGGCTGCCGCAATGGCCAAGTTGTACGGCCACCGACAGCATCTGGCCAATCCGGCATCGAACCTCCGACTTCGCCGCTACTCGCTGCTACATTTGCCCGGCGGCACACGCTGCTGAACGAGCACCCGAGAGCGGTGACGGGGCGATCTATGGAGCTCGACATGGCTGTGGTGCGGTTCCCCCTGCCCGCTCGGCGTATCGAGTGGGCGGCCTACCGCGCGGCAGCCAGGATTCATGTCGGACTCGCTTATGTGACTGAGGAACCCCTGTGACTGCAGATCAACCCACCATCCTGGCCACCTCCGGAGGCGCGGTGGCCGGCCGCCGGATCCGCTGGGAGGTCGGCCCGCTCACCGAGTACGCGATCGAGCTCGCCGGGGTGACCGGCCGGGCGCCGCGGGTGTGCTTCGTACCGACCGCCTGCGGTGACAGCTCCGAACTGATCCGCTGCTTCTACGACGCGGCACAGTCGCGGGGCCTGGTGACCAGCCACCTGGCGTTGTTCCCCATGCCGAACGTCGACGACATCACCGAGCACCTGCTCGGCCAGGACGTGGTCTGGGTGTGGGGCGGCAGCGTGGCCGGGCTGCTGGCGATGTGGCGGCTGCACGGCGTGGACGAGGCGATGCGCCAGGCGTGGCAGGCCGGCGTGGTGCTCACCGGGGTCTCGGCCGGCTCGATCTGCTGGCACGTCGGCGGCACCACCGACTCGTTCGGTCCCGACCTGCGCCCGATCACCAACGGCCTGGGCCTGATCCCCTACGCCAACGGCGTGCACTACGACTCCGAGGAACAGCGCCGGCCGCTGTTCCAGTCGTTGATCGGCGACGGCACGCTGCCGGAAGGTTTCGCCAGCGAGGACGGCACCGGCCTGCTCTATCGCGGCACCGAGTTCGTCGAGGCGCTCACCGAGGTGCCGGACAAGGCCTGCTACCGGGTCTGCCGGGCCGGCGACGGCAAGGCGATCGAGGAGCGGCTGCCGACCAGGCTGTTATAACCGGGGCATGACCCCCAACCTCGGCGTACGGGCCGGGTCGTTGCCCGACGATCCGGACGCGGTGTTCGCCGCGTTCGCCGACTGGACCGGCGAGCTCGGCCTGCAGTTGTACCCGCACCAGGTCGAGGCGCTGATCGAGATCGTCTCCGGCAGCAACGTCATCCTGGCCACCCCTACCGGTTCCGGCAAGTCGCTGGTGGCAACAGGCGCCCACCTGGCCGCGCTGGTGGCCGGCCGGCGCACCTTCTACACCGCGCCGATCAAGGCGCTGGTCAGCGAGAAGTTCTTCGCGTTGTGCGAGATCTTCGGCTCCACCCGGGTCGGCATGCTCACCGGCGATGCCAGCGTGAATCCCGAGGCGCCGATCATCTGCTGCACCGCCGAGGTGCTCGCCCACCTGGCGCTGCGGCACGGAGCGGCCGCCGGCGTCGGCCAGGTGGTGATGGACGAGTTCCACTACTACGCCGATCCGGACCGGGGCTGGGCCTGGCAGGTGCCGCTGCTGGAACTGCGGTCCGCGCAGTTCCTGCTGATGTCGGCCACCCTGGGCGACGTCTCGTTCTTCGCCGAGGACCTGCGCCGCCGGACCGGCCGGGAGACCGCCGTGGTCACCGGCGTCGAGCGGCCGGTCCCGCTGCACCACTACTACGCCGGCACGCCGCTGCACGAGACCATCGGCGAGCTGCTGGCGACCGGCCAGGCGCCGGTGTACGTCGTGCACTTCACCCAGGCCGCGGCCGTCGAGCAGGCGCAGGCGCTGACCAGCGTCGCGGTGGCGAGCCGGGCCGAACGTGACCGGATCGCCGAGGCGATCGCCGGCTTCGGCTTCCGCTCCGGCTTCGGCAAGACGCTGTCCCGGCTGCTCCGGCACGGCATCGGCGTGCATCACGCCGGCATGCTGCCCCGCTATCGGCGGCTGGTCGAGCGGCTGGCCCAGGCCGGCCTGCTCAAGGTCATCTGCGGTACGGACACCCTCGGGGTCGGGATCAACGTGCCGATCCGGACGGTGCTGCTGACCGCGCTGAGCAAGTACGACGGCCAGCGCAGCCGGCAGCTGCAGGCCCGCGAGTTCCACCAGATCGCCGGCCGGGCCGGCCGGGCCGGCTTCGACACCGCCGGCACCGTGGTGGTGCAGGCACCCGAGCACGAGGTGGAGAACGCCCGGCTGCTGGCCAAGGCCGGCGACGACGAGCGCAAGCGGCGCAAGGTGGTACGGAAGAAACCGCCGGAGGGCTTCGTGTCCTGGTCGGCGGCCACCCACAACCGGCTGCAGGCCGCCGCCCCGGAGCCGCTCCGCTCGCAGTTCGCGGTCAGCCCGGCCCTGGTGCTCAACGTGCTGGCCCGCGACACCGGCGACCCGGTGGCCGCGCTGCGCAGCCTGCTGACCGACAACCACGAGCCGCTCAACCGCCGCAAGCACGTCCGCAGCGCGATCGGGGTGTACCGGTCGCTGCTGGCCGCCGGCGTGGTGGAGCGGCTGGCCGAACCGGACGAGCGCGGCCGGACCATCCGGCTCACCGTCGACCTGCCGCCGGACTTCGCGCTCAACCAGCCGCTGTCCACCTTCGCGCTGGCGGCCATCGAACTGCTCGACGAAACCTCGGAGTCCTTCGCGCTAGACGTGCTCTCGGTGATCGAGTCGACCCTGGAGGATCCGCGGCAGGTGCTGCAGGCCCAGCAGAGCAAGGCGCGGGGGGAGGCGATCGCGCAGCTGAAGGCGGACGGGGTGGAATACACCGAGCGGGTCCGGCTGATCGAGCAGGTCAGCTACCCGCAGCCGCTGGCCGAACTGCTGGAGGCCGCGTTGCGCAGCTACACCGCCGGGCATCCCTGGCTGATCGGCCGGCAGCTGTCCCCCAAGTCGGTGGTGCGGGACATGTTCTCCCGCGCCATGTCGTTCAACGAGTACGTGTCCTACTACGGGCTCAGCCGGTCCGAGGGGCTGGTGCTGCGCTATCTCAGCGACGCCTACCGGGCACTGCGCTCCAGCGTGCCGCCGGCCGCCCGGACCGAGGCGGTGGAGGATCTGACCAGCTGGCTGGGCGAACTGGTCCGGCAGATCGACTCCAGCCTGCTGGACGAGTGGCAGCGGCTGGCCGATCCGGCGACCGGCCCGGCCGAGCGGCCGGCCGCGGACGTCCCGGCCGGCAACCTCACCGCCAACACCCGGGCATTCACCGTCCTGGTGCGCAACGCGATGTTCCGCCGGGTGGAACTGGCCGCCCGGCACGCCTACGCCGAACTGGCCGAGTTGGATGCCGATGCCGGCTGGGACGCCGAGGCCTGGCAGGCCGCGCTGGCCGGTTACTACGCCGAGTACGACTCGATCGGCATCGGCGCGGACGCGCGGGCGAAGGAGCTGTGCGCGGTCACCGCCGAGCCGGGACGCTGGCAGGTCCGCCAGATCCTGGACGATCCGGCCGGCGACCGGGACTGGGCGATCACCGCCACGGTCGACCTGGCGGCCAGCGACGAGGCAGGTGAACCGGTGATCATATTGACAGAGGTCTCACCGATGTCCGGTTTACTTTAAGGACTCGACTGGCGACGGCGGGTAATTGGTGATAAAGCCAGCGGCCGCCGGATATTTCGCCTTACCGAAACATGCAACTACGTAGCGTGACAGTGTGGGCAGGCAGCGGGTAATATGGCACAAAGGAATTTGCGTGAACCATGACAATTATCCGATAAGGCCGCACTGATCGTCACGGCTTAGGATTTTTCAAGCCGCAATTGCTTTCCTGAATGTCTGCAACCGGTTAGCGTGCAAACCGTTGATTGCGCAGGCACGGGAGGCTACTTGCTCGTTCAGGGCATGCGGAAACGGGGGAAGACGGGGCTGAGTTGGGAACGCACCGTGGATCGGGCATTGGTGCATCGGGATGCCATTGCCGAGGTGCTGCTGACCGACATCGCGCAGCTCGATGAGACCAGTTTCGAAGTGGCCGCCCAATGGTCCCGTTCGCATCGGGTGTACCGCCCGGATCCGGACGGCCGGCATGATCCGATGGTGCTGCTGGAGACCGTCCGGCAGACCGGCCTGGCGGTGTCGCACCACGGCTTCGGGGTGCCGTACCAGCACAAGGCGGTCATGAACGACGTGGGCTTCCGGATCTGGCCGGAACGCGAGCCGCGCGCCGTACACGCCGCCACCAACGTCGCCATCACCGTCGAGTGCGAGGACGTGGTGCTGCGCGGCGACCAGTTGCGCAGCATGACCGTGCTGCTGGCGATGTCCGCCGACGGGGTCCAGTTCGCCACCGGCAGCGGGACGCTGAGCTGGCTGCCGGAACGCACCTTCTACGCGCTTCGCGCCCGCAACGGCGGGCGTCCCACGATGCCGGCGAGCGTGCCGCCGGCGCTCACCCCGGTGGCCACCCGGTACCGCGGCACGGCGGACGCGCTGGTGGTCGCCGAGGGCCGGCTGCGGGACCGGCGCCGGATGCTGGTGCCGCTGGACCACCCGGTCTACTTCGACCACCCGCTCGACCACGTGCCGGGCATGCTGCTGATCGACGCGGTCTGGCAGGCCGCCAGCTCGACCCCGCCGGCCCGTGGCCTGCGGTTGGTTGAATGCTCGATGAGCTGCCCGGCGTTTACCGAGTTGTTCGGCGACACCTGGATATTTCTGGAATCCAATACGACCGGTCAGATTGGTTTCCGGATCGAGCAGGACCAGCGCACGACTGCAATGGGAGATCTTCGCCTGGCACCGGTCGCCGCGGGAGTTGCCGCCAGCTAACTGACTGCACCGTTCAATTCGGCGAGCACGCCTTCCCGGCGCAATGAAGCACGCACCTTGCGCACCGCGCGCTGCATCGCCGGCCAATCGGCGTCCAACGCAATGCCGGCCAGGAAGATCCGCCAGAATTCGTCCAGCCGCGTTTCCAGATCCTGCCTGGAAGTGAGAATCTCGGAAACATGCTGAATGCCGAAGAACGCGCCGACCAGCGCCCGTGCGGTCGGCGTCGGCATGACCCCCGGCCGAAGCAGTCCCTCCCGGCGGGCGCGGGCGAACATCGTCTGCAGCTGCGAGATCCAGCCGATGAACGGGGTCGGCATGTCGGCATTGACCAGGCCGCGCTCGAACGACAGCCGGACCCCGGCGGTGACCAGCACGTCGTCGCGGAACCGGCTGCCCACCTCGTAGGTCAGCGCCACGATGCAGACCAGCGCGTTCGGCGAGTGCTTGGCCAGCGCCTCCACCACCGGCGGCCACTGCTGGAACTGCTCCTCGACGATGGCCACCGCGAGGGCTTCCTTGCTCGGGAAGTGGAAGTAGACGGCACCCTTGGTGACCCCGGCCTGGTCGACGATGTCGTTCATGCTGGCCGCCAGGAAGCCGGTCCGGGCAAACACCTCGGCCGCGGCCGTAAGCACTCGGGTACGGGTCAGCACCGCACGCTGCTGGATCGCCACAGGCCGGCCTCTCCCCGATGACCAACGACTCGCGCCAAAGTCTAGCGGCATGCCGGTACAACGCCCGCTAGCCGAAATTGCCCGGGTTTGCCCAGACGCCCAAAAAAAGACCGGCTGGTCGGTTTACTTCGACGGACCGACGCGCTATGGTTTGCCCAGCGGCGCGCGGAGGCAGGTCAACTCCAGCAGCGCCGCGTCAACTTTTCCGGAGATCTTTCCCGGAGCCTTCCGGGGGGCCGCGTCAATCTGGCCCGAAGCGGTCATCTGCCGGGCGTGGATTCGCCCGCAAACCAGGACATTCTTGATCATCGATCACCACCACCGCGCCTTCGGCCGGGAACCGACGGCCGTTGTGCCGAGCGTACGCCATCTCTGCCGTCCCGCTCCGGCCTCGCAGCCGAGCCTTATCGAAGTTGACAACGAGTTTCATTAAGGGTTAGCTGGCTGAAGTACCCCGCCGACCATCCGGAGACTCGGCATGCCCTCCAGCACGCGCCCAGCCAGAGCCCGCGGCATCGCCGCCGGCCTGGCCCTGGTGATCGCGCTGACCGGCTGCGCGGTGTCCGCCCCGCGCCGGGACGCGACGATCATCGCCTGCGCCAGCATCGACGCCTGGGGCAGCATCCTGAGCGAGCTGGGCGGTCCCCGGGTCCGTACCTCATCGATCGTGCACAGCCCGGCCGTCGACCCACACGACTACGAGCCGACGCCGAGTGACGCCAAGCTGATCGCGATGTCGTCGGTCTTCGTCTTCAACGGCGCGGGCTACGACGGCTGGGCGGCCCAGGCGGTCCGCGCCGATCCGGAACCGGGCCGGCAACTGGTGGACGTCGGCCGGCTCACCGGCACCTCGCTCGGCGACAACCCGCACCGGTGGTACTCGCCACCGGACGTGACCAAGGTTGCCGATGCGATCACCGCCGCGTTCATCACCGCCGATCCGGCCGACGCCGACTACTTCCGGCAGCGCAACCGGCAGTACCTCGGCACCGGGCTGGCCGAGTACCACCGGCTGATCGCCGAGATCCGGTCCCGCTACGCCGGCACGCCGGTCGGCGCGAGCGAGAGCGTGTTCAGCCCGCTCGCCGACGCGCTCGGCCTGCGGCTGATCACCCCGCCGGACTTCCTCCGGGCGATCAGCCAGGGCACCGACCCGTCGGTGGCGGACAAGGCACGGATCGACGCACAGATCGCCGGCCGGCAGATCGCGGTGTACGTGCTGAACAGCCAGAACGCGACGCCGGACGTGGCCGAGCAGGTACGCGCGGCCCGCCGCGCCGGGATCGCGGTGGTGGACGTGACCGAGACCCCGGACCCGGCCGGATCCGGGTTCGCCGACTGGCAGGTGCGCCAGTTGCGGGAGCTGGCGTCGGCGCTCGCGGCGGCCGTCCGATGACCGGCGCGGCGGCCGGCACTCCGCCGGGCGAGATGGTGGTCCGGCTGGCCGGCGCCGCGGCGCAGATCGGCGGCCGCACCATCTGGTCGGGGGTCGACCTCACCGTGCGGGCCGCCGAGTTCGTCGCGGTGCTCGGCCCGAACGGGGCCGGCAAGTCCACCCTGCTCAAGGCGATCCTCGGCCTGCAGCCGGCCGCGCACGGCGTGGTGGAGGTGCTCGGCGCCCCGGCCGGCCACCGCAACGCGGCGATCGGCTACCTGCCGCAACGACGCGCGTTCGACCCCAGCGTCCGGGTCCGCGGGGTCGACATCGTCCGGCTGGGCTGGGACGGCGACCGCTGGGGCCTGCCGCTGTCGTGGCGTGGCCGGCAGCGCCGGCAGGCCGCCGACCGGGTGGCCGAGGTGATCGCGCTGGTCGGCGCCGAGCGGTACGCGCACCGGCCGATCGGCCAGTGCTCCGGCGGCGAGCAGCAGCGCATGCTGATCGCCCAGGCGCTGGTCCGCCGGCCGGCGTTGCTGGTACTGGACGAGCCGCTGGACAGCCTGGACGTGACCAACCAGGCCTCGGTCAGCGCGCTGATCCAGCGGGTGTGCAAGTCGGAGAACGTGGCGGTGCTGCTGGTCGCGCACGACGTCAACCCGATCCTGCCGTACCTGGACCGGGTGCTCTATCTGGCGCACGGCAGCGCGGTGATCGGCACGCCGGAGCAGGTGATCACCGCCGAGACATTGAGCCGGCTCTACGACACGCCGATCGACGTGCTGCGGGACCGCACCGGACGGCTGGTCGTGGTCGGCCAACCGGACTCGCACGCCGGGCACGGCCCATGACCGGCGGCTTCAGCCCGAACCTGCTCGAGGACGTCCGGCAGCTGCT